>DAIQPV010000054.1:0-12411 GCA_036787145.1 Rhodospirillales bacterium | reverse complement strand
CCTCCGGCCGGTGGCCGGCGCGTGATCCGGATCAGAACATCGCCGATCTCAAGGCTCAGGTGGCGGCCAACGAGACCGGCGCACGGGAGTTGCGCAAGATGGTGGCGAATGTCGGCCTCGACGTGGTCCACGCGTACATGCGTCACGTCCAGGACAATGCCGAGGCCCAGGTGCGCCGCGTCGTCGACGCGCTCCAGGACGGCGCGTTTGCCTATGAGATGGACGACGGCGCAGTCATCCGGGTGGCGATCCGCATCGACAGGACCGCACGGTCGGCGGTCATCGATTTTGCCGGCACGTCGGCCCAGCATCCCCGCAACTTCAACGCACCGCCGGCAGTCACCAAGGCCGCGGTTCTCTACGTCTTCCGCACCCTGATCGACGACGATATCCCGCTGAATGCCGGCTGCCTGAAGCCGCTCGACATCCGCATCCCCGAGGGCTCGATGCTGCGGCCGCGATGGCCCGCCGCCGTCGTCGCCGGCAACGTCGAGACCTCGCAGGCGATCACCGATGCGCTTTACGGGGCGATGGGGGTGATGGCGGCGGCGCAGGGAACGATGAACAACTTCACCTTTGGCGATGCCCGACGGCAGTACTACGAGACGATCTGCGGCGGGTCTGGTGCCGGCCCCGACTTCGACGGCACCGACGCCGTGCATACCCATATGACCAACACCCGGCTGACCGATCCGGAAGTGCTTGAATGGCGCTTCCCGGTGCTGCTGCGCGATTTCCGCATCCGCCGCGGGTCGGGCGGCGGTGGCCAGGATCGCGGCGGCGATGGTGTCGTGCGCACCATCGAGTTCCGCGAGCCGATGACCGCCGCCATTCTTTCGGGCCACCGGCGGGTCCCGCCGTTCGGCCTTGCCGGTGGCGCGCCCGGCCAATGCGGTGAAAACCGGGTGGAGCGTCAGGACGGCAGTGCCGAGTCCCTCTCCGGGACCGGGCGCGTTAGCATGAGCGCCGGCGACAGGTTCGTCATTGCAACGCCAGGTGGCGGTGGCTATGGACACCGGGAGCTTGTGGCCATCCAGACCCCCGGTTAGTCCATCTCCACAACGTTTTTCCTTTTATATCGACCCATTTGGGTGTAAAGGTCAGTTTGACCGGTTCTTACCCTGTTCGAGGTCGGGGAATCCGTGCAACGCTTCCTGCAGTGCGTCGTCGGCCTCGTTTTCGTCGTGGCGGGCAGCAGCGGCGTTGCCCGGGCTCAGTCGCTGAGCGACGAGTTGCAGGGGCTGGTTGCAAACCACCCGGAGATTATGGCCAAGCAGCGCAGCGTCGAGGCGGCCGAGTCGGGCGTGACCAAGGCCTATGCCGGCTATCTTCCCAAGCTCGACATTTTCGGCCAATCGGGGCCCCAGTACATCGACAGTCCGGTTCTCCAGAGCGAAGGTGGGGGCACCTGGTTTTCGCTTGCCCAGGTGGTCGGCACGCGGCTGACGCAGAACGTCTTCGATGGCTTCGCCACCCCGGCGCAGGTGCGGTCCGCCCGTCTGAACCAGGAAATGGCGGAATTCACGCTGCAGGGCACCCGGCAGAACGTCCTTTTCGACGGGATTGACGCCTACCTCGAGGTCCTCCGGCAAAGCCGCCTCGTTGCCCTGGCCCACGAAAGCGAGCGGACGATCATGCGGCAACTCCACCTGGAGGATGAACGCGTGCAGCGAGGCTCGGGCATCGCCGTCGATGTCCTGCAGGCGAAATCTCGGCTGCAGCTCGCCAAGGAGAGACGGATCGGGTTCGAAGGTGCGCTGGCGGACGCCAATACGCGGTACATCCAGATCTTCGACCATCCCCCGCAACCATCGGCGATGCGCGATCCGCGCCCCCCCGCGGACCTGCTGCCGGCCAATCTCGATCAGGCGTTGACCATTGCCCGCGAGGAAAGCCCGGCCATCGATTCCAGCCTGGCCGGCGTCGCTGTCGCCGAACAGGGCAAACGCCTGGCGCGGTCCCGCTATTACCCCAGCATCGACGTGGTTGCTTCAGCCAACCAGGCCAATGACACCGACCTCGTTCAGGGAACACGGACGGACGCGTCCGTCCTGCTCAGCGCCACCTGGAACCTGTTCGATGGTTTGGCGACCACCGCCGGCACCGACCAGGCCATCGCCGAATACAAAGCGGCGCGCAAAAATTACGATGTGGTCGAGCGTGATGTCCTCCGCCAGACGCACCTCGCCTGGAACGAGTGGACGACCGCACGACAGCGGGTCGAGTTGCTGGAGAACGCCGTCGCCATTGCGTCGGAGGTTTTCGAAGCCCGTCAGAAGCTTCGCGAGGCCGGCCGCGAGACGGTGATCAATGTGCTGGACTCCGAAAACGAGGTTTATAACGCCCGGATCAATCTGGTCGAAGTGTCCGGCGACGCGACCCGGGCTGCCTATCAATTGCTGCAGGGCATGGGCCGGCTCGGGCCGAGCCAGTTGGGGCTGACACGCTAAAGTAGAACTGAAGAATATCGCCCCCATCGGACGCCTTAGAGAGAATAAAGAAAGGGCGGGACCGTCGGTCCCGCCCTATCGCGCCACAGCCTGAACCCCCCTGGCCCTGGCAAATTCACCTCTGACTGCCGCGATCAACTGCTGAAATCTACTGTGCCCCGCTTGCGAAAAATTCTTTTACCGGGAAAGCTCAAATAATGATGTCATCATAGGGGGAGGATGGGGCAGCTTCTGTGATCAGGTTCACATTTGCGGGCGAAAAAGTTCAGCGGGGGCATTTTCGGCCAACCGCTGATAGCGTGTTTCCGGCCGGCGGGCATTGACGCGGCCAGGGCGACAAACCATCAATGTGCCATGAGCGACAATTCGAGCGCCGGCGTGGGATCGGCACAGGCATTGCCAACGGCCCTTCCGGTCGGATTGATTGGCCTGGAACGCGCCGAAATCGCCTCCGCGCTCGGCGAGATCGGAGAGCCGCCCTTCCGCGCACGCCAGATCTGGCATTGGCTCTATTATCGCGGGGCCCGCGATTTTGCCTCGATGACGACGCTTTCCAAGGCGCTGCGCGAAAAGCTGGCAACCCGATTTCTGCTCGATCTCCCGGACGTGAGCTCGGAGCAGCGCTCCAGCGACGGGACGCGCAAATGGCTATTGCGCTTCGCCGATGGCAATCAAGCGGAGACGGTGTTCATCCCCGAGGAGGACCGCGGCGCGCTCTGCATTTCCTCGCAGGTCGGCTGCACACTGACCTGCACGTTCTGCCACACCGGGACTCAGCGACTGGTGCGCAACCTGACCGCCGGTGAAATCGTCGGCCAGGTGCTGATGGCACGACATGCGTATGGAGAGTGGCCGTCGCCGCGCGCTGAGCGTCTGCTCTCCAACATCGTGCTGATGGGCATGGGCGAACCGCTGTTCAACTACGACAATGTCGCCGCCGCGCTGCGCATCGTCATGGATCCGGAGGGGATCGCCATTTCGCGCCGGCGCATCACCTTGTCGACCTCGGGTGTCGTCCCGATGATCCGGCGGGTTGGCGCCGAGCTCGGCGTCAAGCTCGCCATCAGCCTGCATGCGGTGAGCGATGAGCTGCGTGATGTGCTCGTCCCGATCAACAGAAAGTACCCGCTGGCCGAGCTGCTGCGGGCGTGCCGGGACTATCCGGGCGCCGACAACGCGCGGCGGATCACCTTCGAGTACGTCATGCTGAAGGACGTCAACGACTCGCCGGCCGACGCCAAGGCGCTGGCGCGACTGGTCGCGGGAATCCCGGCGAAGTTCAACCTGATCCCGTTCAACCCCTGGCCCGGCGCGCCCTTCGAGTGCTCAACCGACGAGGCGATGCGGCGATTTGCGTCCATGCTCAACAACGCCGGCTACACCGCGCCGCTGCGGACGCCGCGCGGCCGGGACATCATGGCGGCCTGCGGCCAACTTCGTTCCGCAAGCGAGCGCGAGCGGCTGTCGCGGATGAAGGCAAGGGTGGCGGCAGGGATTCCCGATGACCATCAGCGTCCAGCGGTTTAGCAACAGGGTGCACCGCCTTGCGCTGCTCTTCCTCGTGATTGCAACGGCGTGTACGTCCGATCCGATCATCGACACCAAGGGCGTCGATCCCGCGCGCTACCAGGCCGACCTCGCCGAATGCCGCGATTATGCCGATCAGGTCAGCGTGCCCGCTAACGCCGCCGGAGGCGGGCTGTTCGGCGGCGCGGCCGGCGCAGCGATCGGCGCCGCCATCGGAGCGGTGACGGGCAATCCTGGAACCGGGGCCGCCGTTGGTGCTGCGGGCGGCGGGACCTCGGGCGCCATCGGCGGCACCGGGCGGGGCGTCTCGAAGCAGGATCGCGTGGTGCGCAACTGCCTGCGAGGGCGCGGCTATTCGGTGCTGGACTGAACCCGGCAGACGGATCGGCTAAGAAATGCGACAGGGAGTACGCGGCGTATGAAGATCGTTATGGTGGCGCTGGCCGTGCTGCTGGTCCTCGCGGGTCTCGGCTGGTGGCTGTTCGGTGGAGCGCCGCGCGGGCAGATCGGCACCGTATCGACAAATTTCCGCTGGCTCGGCCCGAACGACCGGATCGCGGTGGACGCGTTCGACGATCCCGAGGTCGAGGGCGTCGCCTGCCACATCAGTCGCCCCGAGCGCGGCGGCATCAGTGGCGCCGCCGGGACCGCCGAGGACTCCTCGGAAGTCGCGATCGCCTGCCGGCAAATCGCGCCGATCGTTATCAAAGAGCCGCTCAAGGATGGCGAGCGGGTCTTCGACGAGCGACGCTCGCTGATCTTCAAGAGCCTGAAGGTGGTGCGGTTCTTCGACCCGAAGCGCAACGTTCTGGTCTACGTCGCTTATTCCGATCGCGTCATGACCGGCTCGCCACAAAACTCGCTGTCCACCGTCCCGCTGATGCCGTGGGGCGGCGTGGCGGCAAGGCTGCCGTAGGCGGCGCGGACGATGGCCGATCCCCAGACGACTTCCAGGCGCCTCCTCTACTTCGCCGATCCGATGTGCTCCTGGTGCTGGGGATTTTCGCCGGTCATCGCTTCAATAGCGGAGGCCTGCGCCGGCCGCGTGCCGATCCGGCTGTGCGCGGGCGGCCTGCGGGCGGGAGAGACAAGGCCAATGGACGACCGCTCGCGCAGCTACGTCCGCCACCACTGGGAGGAAGTGGCCGCCCAGACCGGCCAGCCTTTCGATTTCGGCTTTTTCGACCGTGCGCGCTTTGTCTATGACACCGAGCCCGCCTGCCGCGCCGCGGTGGCAATGCGCAACCTGGTCCCCGAGGCTGCGCTCGCCTATCTCGCAGCCCTTCAGCAGGCCTTCTATGCGGAAAACCGCGACATAACCCAGGAAGATGACCTGGCCGATGTCGCCGCCCCGTTCGCCTCGCCGGACGACTTCCGCATCGTCTTTCGCGCTCCCGAAGTGCACGAGGCGACCCAGGCGGACTTCCGCCTGACGCAAGCGCTTGGCATCCAGGGCTTCCCTACCGTGGTCCTGCAGGACGGCCGGCAACTCACCGCCCTCACTGCCGGCTGGCAGCCCTTCGAGGCGCTGCAGGACGCTCTGCGGGGCTGGCTTGACCCGGAGCCCGCCGGCTGAGGTGTTCGCTACTGAGCCTGGCAGATTCGCACGGTCGTTCAGGCCGGGCGATGGAGCCGGCCGGCAAGCCGGAGCCGCAGGGCGTTCAGTTTGATGAAGCCCTCCGCATCCCGCTGGTCGTAGACCCGGTCGGCCTCGAAGGTGGCGATGTCCTGGTCGTACAGGCTGTTCGGTGAACGCCGGCCGACCACCGCGACATTGCCCTTGTACAGCTTCAGCCGGACCGTCCCGGTGACCGTCTCCTGAGTCTGGTCGATCAGCGCCTGGAGCGCGCGCCGCTCCGGCGAGAACCAGAAGCCATTGTAGATCAGCTCGGCGTAGCGCGGCATCAGTTCATCCTTGAGATGGGCGGCGCCGCGGTCGAGGGAGAGGCTCTCGACCGCCCGGTGCGCGGCCAGCAGCACCGTCCCGCCCGGCGTCTCGTAGACGCCGCGCGACTTCATGCCGACGAAACGGTTTTCGACCAGGTCGACACGGCCAACGCCGTTGGCACCAGCGATGCGATTGAGCCGATCGAGCAGCGCCGCGGGTGCAAGCCCCTCGCCGTCCACCGCGACGGCGTCGCCCCGCTCGAAGTCAACCGTCACAATCGTCGGCTGGTCCGGAGCGGATTCCGGAGACACGGTCATCCGGAACATGTCCTGCGGATGGTCGGCCCACGGATCCTCCAGCACTTTTCCTTCGTAGGAGATGTGCAGCAGGTTGGCATCCATGGAATAGGGCGCCTCGCCCTCCTTGTCGGTGGGCACCGGGATCTGGTGGGCTCGGGCATAATCGATGAGCTTCGCGCGCGAATTCAGGTCCCACTCCCGCCAGGGGGCAATGATGCGGACGTCAGGTTCAAGCGCGTAATAGGTGAGTTCGAAGCGCACCTGGTCGTTGCCCTTTCCCGTCGAGCCGTGGGAAACGGCATCGGCACCGACCTCGCGCGCGATTTCGATCTGGCGCTTGGCGATCAGCGGCCGGGCGATCGACGTTCCAAGCAGGTACGTGCCCTCGTAGAGCGCGTTAGCGCGGAACATCGGAAAAACATAGTCGCGGACGAACTCGTCGCGCAGGTCCTCGACGTAGATCTCCTTGACGCCCAGCATCTCCGCCTTGGCGCGCGCCGGCTCCAGTTCCTCGCCCTGGCCGACATCGGCGGTGAAGGTCACCACTTCGCAGCCGTAGGCGTCGCGCAGCCATCGCAGGATCACCGACGTGTCGAGGCCCCCGGAGTATGCCAGTACCACCTTCTTCACGTCCGTCCGCATCATCCCGCACCTCTGTCATTCAGTCTGCCGCCGCGTATCGGCCGGCGGCGGAGTATAGGGAGGAAGCGTCCGCCGGCAAGCCCCGCGCAGGCGAGCCCGCACGGTCCACGACGCCAGAATGATCCGGGGCCGATCGGGCGGCGCCTGCCTGGCACCCTTGTTGGCACTCTTTTTGCGTTAATCCCCCTGCCCTTTCCGGCCCTTCCCGAGACGAGAAGCGTTCATGAACTCATCGCCGAAGCCCGATCGCTACAAGTCTTTCGCCGGGATCGACTGCATCGGCGACAGCCGCCGCCTGATCGCGGCGATCCGCCGTCACATCGACGATCCCGCGAAAACCGACGCGTTCTGGGAGGCGTTCAAGAGAAAGCTTGGCGAGGTGGGCGACGCCGACCGGCACAACCCGGACGAGCTCCATATCGTCTGCTCCTACATCGCCTACATCGAGGAGCTGTTCGAACGCCACGGCGATACCGATGGCCTGGCACTGCTGCAGCGTCTCGAAGAGGAGTGCTGTTAGACGAGCCCTGCTCAGGTCCTGATCGGGTCTGTTACTCTTGCTCCAGCGCTGCGCGAGCGGCGGCGAAGTCGGCCAGCTTCTCCTCGCCAACCTCAGGGAACTTCAGATCAAGGGCGCCAAGGGCGTCGATGATCGCGGCAGCCACGACGAGGCGCGAGAACCACTTATTGTCGGCAGGAACCACATACCACGGCGCGTATTTGGTCGCCGTCGCCTGGATCATCTCCTCATAGGCTTGTGCGTAGTCGTCCCAGTAAGCCCGTTCGTTAAGATCGGCGGAGGAAAATTTCCAGTACTTGGACGGGGTGTTTAGCCGTTCAATAAACCGTCTTTTTTGTTCTTTCCTAGACAAATGCAGAAAGAACTTACAGATAACATAACCATTCCGCGCTAAGTATTTCTCAACGTTGCGAATATCTTCGTAGCGGTGTTTCCAGATCGACTTGGTCACAAGGGAAGTGGGCAATTTTTCCTTTGCAAGGATTTCCTTATGAACTTTGACAACCAACACTTCCTCATAGTAGGAGCGGTTAAAAATGCCGATGCGACCGCGCTCCGGCAGATTCTTGAGGTACCGCCAAAGAAAGTCGTGATCGAGTTCCTCGCTGGACGGCACCTTGAACGACCAGACTTGGCAGCCCTGCGGATTCACTCCCGACATGACATGCTTGATGGTGCCATCCTTTCCGGCCGCATCCATCGCCTGGAACATCAACAGGACGCCCCAGCGGTCATCGGCGTACAATCGCTCCTGCAATTCGGTGAGCGTGTTGACGCCGATCGTTAGAACTTCCTTTGCGCGTGGCTTGTCTTCGGACTCGAGATTGCCGGTATCCGCCGGGTCAACCTTCTTGAGCCGGAACTTGTCCCCGTCCGCGACACGATAAGGAGCACAAAACTCGCGGCATCGCTCAACCCGCTGCGCCAAGCCCAGTGTTTCAATGGCCATCGGCGACTCCCTCCCGTTCCTGCTCTATATATGCATCGTGCCGCTCGCGTGAGATCTGCAGACGGCGTTCAGGCAGGCGCACCCCGATAGACAAACGAAGCCTCCGGCATTGACGATTCGCTCGCGGCCAGCACCGTCAGGGCGTCATGCCGTGGAGACTTCCAGCACACCGGGTCGGTGGCGGCCGCATCGCCCGCGAGTGCCAGCGCCTGGCAGCGACAGCCGCCCCAGTCGAGTTCCCGCCGCTCGCACGAGGCGCAGGGCTCGGGCATCCAGGACGTTCCCCGGAACCGCTGGAAAGCCGGCGACCGGGCCCAGATCTCGTTCAGCGAGCAATCGCGGACACTGTCGAAGCTTATGCCAGGAATGGTGGTGGCGGCGTGACAGGGAAGGGCACGCCCTGCCGGGTCGATCAGCATAAACCGGCGTCCCCAGCCACCCATGCAGGCTTTCGGCAGGCGAGCCCAATAGTCCGGGATCACGTAATCGATCACCAGACAACCGCGCAGGCGCTGGCGGGCCGCCTCGACCTCAGCGGTGACGCGGTCAAGCTGCTCGCGCGTCGGCAGCAGCGAGGCGCGGTTCCGCAGGCCCCAGCCGTAATACTGCACATGTGCAACCTCGATCCGGCCCGCCTGCAACGACCGGCCCAGCTCGATCATCTCGGCGACGCGATCGGCGTTATGGCGGTGGATAACGAAGTTGAGGGTGAGCGCGAGACCGGCATCGGTCACCAGGGCCGCCGCGGCAAGCTTTCGCGCGTGCGCTCCCTTCAGGCCGCCGATCCGCTCTCCCACCATCCGATCGACATCCTGGAAGCTGATCTGCACGTGATCGAGACCGGCGGCAACCAGAGGTGCCAGCGTCGCGGCGTCAAGCATGACCCCCGACGTGATGAGGTTGACGTAGAGCCCGGCCGCCGATGCCTGCGCCACCAGCTTCGGCAAATCGCCGCGTGCCGTCGGCTCGCCTCCGGAAAAGTGAACATGGAGACAACCGAGGGCCGCCGCCTCGTCCAGCACGCGGCACCACGTGGTGGTATCGAGCTCGGCGCTGCGCGGCTCAAGGACCAGCGGGTTCGAGCAATAGACGCAGCGCATCGGGCAGCGATGAGTGACCTCGGCAAGCAGCGCCAGCGGCGGCTGCAGGCTGGCACTCATGCGACGATGATCCCCTTCTCGGCGAGATCGCGCAGCAGGGCTTCGACATCGGCGAGGATCTCTTCCGGGCTCGCATCAAATTCGCGGGCGAGGTCGTCGGTCATGTCCTGAAGGGATACATCGCCGGTGCAGCGTCGCAAGACCTCGACCGCGGTCTCGTCGGGCAGCAGCAGCCGCTCCGGCGCCAGGACCACCCACCGCTGGCGCCGGGCGTCGAAGGAGAGCCGCACGTGCGGCGCGAGCCGGGGGCGAACCTCCATCCTGGCCTGCGAGTCGGCGGTCACCGGACTGGCTCCGGCACCGCCCATTCCCCGCGCACCGACGGTACAAAGGCACCCGGCGGCGGCAGTCCAGGCGAGACATAGGCCTGGTGCAGGGCATCGAGCTGGGCCCAGAGAACGTCGCACTTGAAGCGCAGGGCGTTCATCACCGCCTCCTGCCGCTCCCGGGTATCGGCCTCGCGCTTGACATACTCCAGGGCAAACGCAACGTCTCGCGGCGCCTGCGTCAGACGCCGGCGGAAATAGGCCATCACGGCCTCGCCGATGAAGTCGTAATTCGCAAGCATCCCGGCGATGCGCTGGCGATGGATCGCCGGCGCGAACAGCTCGGTCAGCGAGGACGCAATCGCCTCCAGCGGGCTGCGCTCGGCGACGAACCGCACATAGGCCTCGACCGCGAACCGTACGGCCGGCAGGGCACCCCGCATCGAGGTGACATAGGACCGGTCAAGACCGAGGCCGTCGGTCAGCACCAGCCAGCGCTCGATCCCCCCCGGTTCACCGTTGCCGTCGGCGTCCTGGTCCCCGTCGTGATCACGGATGCGGCCGATCCAGATCCGCCGAAGGGCGCGATCGTCCAGCCGGCTGATCAGGGCCGCGTCCTTGCGCGGGATCGCCGCCTGATAGCAGTAGCGATTGAGGGCCCAGGCCTGCACCTGGCCAAAGCTCAGTGCGCCGCCGTGCAGCAGCTGATGGAACGGGTGCTTGTCGTGGTAGCGCTCTGCACCGATCCGCCGCAGTTCCGCCTCTAACGCGTCGGGAGTGAGCGCATCGCTCACAGCGTGACCTCAAGGCCATCGTGGGCGACCTCCCAACCCGCGGCAACAGCCGCGGCGCGCTCCGCCGAGTCCGCCAGCAGCACAGGATTGGTGTTGTTGATGTGAATGAAGACGCGCCGACCGATGGCGACGTCGGCCAGCGCTGCGATCGATCCGTCAGGGCCCGACATACTCATGTGCCCCATGCGCCGACCGGTCTTGACCCCGACGCCCGTGCGCTGCAGTTCATCGTCCGACCACGTGGTGCCGTCGAACAGGAGCAGCTCGGCACCGTCGAGGCGCCCTGCAAGCGCGGCGGGCATCGCCGCGCAGCCCGGAACATACCAAAGCGAGCGACCGTTCGCCCGGTCGGTCAGGCACAGACCGATGCTGTCCTCCTCCACCGAGCCGAAATCGGCCCTGGCCGGATCCTCCAGCCAGAGCGCCACCTTGCCCGGGACCGGAAAGGCGAGCACGGCCAGGCCCGACGGACGCCCGTCCGGCAGCAGCAGGTCGGCCTGGTCTTCCAGCACGAAAGTGCGCCGGATCACCACCGCTGGGTTCAAAACGTCGAAGATCGGATTTGCCGCGAGCACCCGCTGCACCCGCGCGGTGGCATAGAGACTGAGCGGCTGGCCTTCACGCAGGCTGAGCAGCCCGGCAACGTGATCAACATCGGCGTTGGTCAGCACCACACCCGCCACGGGGCTGTGCCGCAAGCCGCCTCCAGCGTGCAATTGGCGTGTCTGCAAGATTTGCTGGCGAATGTCCGGCGAAGCGTTCAGCAGAAACCAGTTTGCGCCGTCGGCACTCACAGCCACCGAGGACTGCGTTCGCGGCAGGGCTGCCGCATCCCCGTTTCGCCCCCGACGGCACGCCGGGCAGTCACAGTTCCACTGCGGGAAGCCGCCGCCCGCGGCCGAACCGAGAATAAGGATGTTCACGGCGGGACGTGCCGTCCTGCCCGGCGGATGGGTCCCGCCGGGCCCTGGACATGCCTTGCGAGCATCAGGCCGTGGCGCACGCGTAGCAGTTGATTTCCATCCCGACTGCAATCTCGATAATTTTGGGCGCTTTCCACTTCCGCATCGCTGGGTCTCCTTGGTTTGAAGAATGCTACCTTAGAGCGATCCTATCGCCGATACAGTTCCATGAGATTCTGCTTATCATATGGAACTGCAACCGGCGCAATAGCAACTGGCGACCTTCTTGCCGATGACCGCTTGACCTTGCCGTGATCGCTCCCCAGCCCGTCCTGGACGTCCGCGCCGTTTCCTTTGGCTATCACAAAGGTTTCCGGCTGGAGGACATCTCTTTTGCTGTTCCGCCGGGAACGTTCACAGCTCTGCTGGGGATGAACGGAGCCGGGAAGAGCACGCTCCTCGCCTTGCTCACCCGGCTGTTCGATGCCGAACGCGGAACGATCCATATCGGGGGATACGAGCTGCGCCATGATGCGACACGCGCCCTGTCGATGCTGGGAGTGGTCTTTCAGCAGCCGACCCTCGATCTGGACCTTTCGGTCGGGCAGAACCTTCGCTACATGGCCGCGCTGCAGGGACTGAGCGCGACAGAGGCTGACGAACGGATCGGAGCCGAGCTTGACCGGATGGGTCTGCAGGACGAACGGGACGCCAGGCTGCGCACGCTGAGCGGCGGAACCCGGCGACGCGTCGAGCTTGCCAGAGCCCTGCTGCACAGCCCCACCCTGTTGCTGCTGGACGAGCCGACGGTCGGGCTCGATCCGCCGACGCGCCAGAAGATCATCGATCACGTTCGTGCCCTCGCCCGGCAGGGGGTCGCGGTCCTGTGGGCAACGCACCTGATCGAGGAAGTGGCACTCGATGATCAGGTGGTGATCCTGCAACGTGGCCGCGTCCACGCCCGCGGCAGCGCATCTGCCATAAACAAGTCGACCGGTTGCGACCGCCTCTCCG
>DAIQPV010000053.1:0-12467 GCA_036787145.1 Rhodospirillales bacterium | reverse complement strand
TGGAAGGCACCAATGTCGAACTGGGCAAGCAAATCCTCTCTGAATCCAATCTGCCCATCATCTCCGCCGATGATCTCGACGATGCCGCCGAGAAGATCGTCAAAGCCGTGAAGGAGGCCGCATAAATGGCCGTTCTCGTCAACTCCGATACCAAGGTCATCTGCCAGGGCTTCACCGGCGCGCAGGGCACCTTCCACTCCGAGCAGGCCATTGCCTATGGCACCAAGATGGTCGGCGGCGTCACCCCGGGTAAGGGTGGCACCAAGCACCTCGACCTTCCCGTGTTCGACACGGTCGCCGATGCTGTCGAAGCGACGGGCGCCACCGCTTCTGTCATCTATGTTCCGCCACCATTCGCCGCCGACGCCATTCTGGAGGCCATCGACGCGGAGCTGCCGCTGGTGGTGTGCATCACCGAGGGCGTCCCAGTCATGGACATGCTGAAGGTGAAGCGGGCCCTGGCCGGTTCCAAGTCGCGGCTCGTCGGCCCCAACTGCCCCGGCGTGATTACGCCCGGCGAGTGCAAGATCGGCATCATGCCGGGTCACATTCACGTGCCGGGCACCGTCGGCGTGGTCTCCCGCTCCGGCACCCTTACCTACGAAGCCGTGGCGCAGACCACCAGCGCGGGGCTTGGACAGACAACCTGCATCGGCATCGGCGGTGATCCGGTCAACGGAACCAACTTCATCGACTGCCTCGAAATGTTCCTGGCCGACCCGAAGACCGAATCCATCGTGATGATCGGCGAAATCGGTGGCACGGCGGAAGAAGAAGCCGCCCAGTTCATCAAGGATTCGAAAACCAAGAAGCCCGTCGTCAGCTTCATTGCCGGACGTACGGCTCCCCCGGGCCGCCGGATGGGGCACGCCGGCGCCATTATCTCTGGCGGAAAGGGCACGGCTGCGGATAAGATCGAAGCCCTGCGTTCGGCCGGCATCCACGTCTCCGAGTCACCGGCGGCCATGGGCAAAACAATGCTGGAAGCGTTACGCGGCTAAGCGGGTGTAACGAGGGAAAGGAGGCGCGGAGTAACCATCCGCGCCCTACCGGAAGCAATGGCTGCTACGACTGATACGTTCCTTTCAGGAGCGAGCGCGCCTTACATCGCTGAACTTTACTGTCGCTATGTTGAGGACCCCAGCTCGGTTGAACCCAGCTGGGCTTCTTTTTTTGAGGAGCTGCACGAGGACGCACGCACCGTCCTCGGCGAAGCCCGCGGCGCAAGCTGGGGTCTCTCGCCCCAGCCGGAAAACGACGGTGAAGCGGCCGTCGCGGCGCCTCCGCCAGCGGCGAGCAGGGCGCCCGCGGCGGCACGGCCGGCTGGGCGCGAAGCGACCGGGCGGGACACGCTGGCCGCCTCCCGCTCCGCGATCATCGACTCCGTGCGCGCGCTGATGCTGATTCGAGTCTATCGGGTGCGCGGCCACTTGATGGCCCGCTTTGATCCCCTGGGGCTCGAAGGCAGAAAGTATCACCCGGAGCTCGATCCGAAGACTTACGGGTTCACCGATGCCGACATGGATCGGCCGATCTTTCTCGACAACGTGCTGGGCCTCGAGACGGCCACCCTCCGGTACATCGTGCAGATCCTGCGCGAGACCTACTGCGGTTCGATCGGCGTCGAGTTCATGCACATCCAGCACTCGGATGAAAAGGCATGGATCCAGCAGCGGATCGAAGGCATCCGCAACCAGACGCAATTCACCGCGCGGGGCAAACGCGCCATCCTTCAAAGGCTGATCGAAGCCGAGGAATTCGAGCGTTTTCTGCACGTCAAGTTCACCGGCACCAAGCGTTTCGGGCTCGACGGCGGCGAAACGACCATCCCGGCGCTCGAACAGATTCTCAAAAGAGCGAGCCAGCTCGGTGTTCAGGAGGCGGTGCTCGGCATGGCCCATCGCGGCCGGCTGAACGTGCTCGCCAACATCATGAGCAAGCCCTACGTCGCCATTTTCTCCGAGTTCCAGGGACGGGCGGTGCACCCCGACGAGGTTCAGGGCTCGGGTGACGTCAAATACCACCTCGGCACGTCGGCCGATCGCAGCTTCGACGGCGAGGAAATCCACCTGTCGCTGGCCGCCAACCCCTCCCATCTTGAAGCGGTCGATCCCGTGGTGCTCGGAAAGGTCCGGGCGAAGCAGACGCAGAGGGGCGACCTCCATCGCAATCAGGTGATGGGCATCCTGATCCATGGCGACGCGGCGATCGCCGGCCAGGGGCTGGCGGCCGAGTGCTTCGAGCTCTCGGAGCTCAAGGGCTACCGCTGTGGCGGCACGATCCACGTCATCATCAACAACCAGATCGGCTTTACCACGAGCCCGGCCTATTCGCGTTCCTCGCCCTACTGCTCGGACGTAGCAAAGGTGGTGCAGGCGCCCATCTTCCACGTGAACGGCGACGACCCCGAAGCCGTGGTGCATGTGGCGAGAATCGCCACCGAGTTCCGCCAGGAGTTCAAGCGAGACGTTGTCCTCGATATGTTCTGTTACCGGCGGTACGGGCACAACGAGGCGGACGAGCCGTCGTTCACCCAGCCGATCATGTACAAGCAGATTTCCCGGCAGCCGACCACCCGCGAAGTCTATTCCAGAAAGCTGATCACCGACGGGATCCTTGGCGCCGGCGATGTGGACAAGATGGCCGCCGACGTGCGCAGTCACCTTCAGGAAGCCTTCGACGCAGCGCCGCAGTACAAGCCCAACAAGGTCGACTGGCTGCAGGGGAAGTGGTCTGGCCTGCGCACGCTGATTGGCGAGGAAGAGCTTCGCAACGACGAAACCTGGGTCTCGGAAGAGGTGCTGCGCGACATCGGCCTCACCCTGTCGCGCTATCCCGATGACTTTCGTATCCATCGCAAGCTGACGCGCCTGCTGGAAGCCCGCCGTCAAATGATCGAGACCGGCGAGGGTCTGGACTGGGCGATGGGCGAGGCCCTCGCTTTCGGCTCGCTGCTCGCGGAGGGCGTGGCGGTTCGGCTGTCGGGTCAGGATTCCGGACGCGGAACGTTTTCGCACCGGCACGCTGTGCTGGTCGATCAGGAGAACGAGAGCCGGTACATCCCGCTGAACAACATCTCCGACGGCCAGGGAACCTTTGAAGTCATCGACAGCCCGTTGTCGGAGGGCTCGGTGCTCGGTTTCGAGTACGGCTATTCCCTCGTCGAGCCCGATGCGCTGGTCCTCTGGGAAGCGCAGTTCGGCGACTTCGCCAACGGCGCGCAGGTCATCATCGACCAGTTCATCGCGCCCGGCGAAAGCAAGTGGCTGCGGCTGTCCGGCCTGGTGATGTTGCTGCCGCATGGATACGAGGGCCAGGGTCCGGAGCATTCTTCGGCCCGCGTCGAGCGCTACCTGCAGCTCTGCGCCGAAGACAACATCCAGGTTGTCAACTGCACCACGCCCGCGAACTATTTCCACGCCTTGCGCCGCCAGATCCGGCGGAATTTCCGCAAGCCGCTCATCGTCTTCTCCCCGAAGTCGCTGCTGCGCCACAAGCTGGCGGTCTCCAGGCTCGCCGATTTCGGCCCCGGCACGCGGTTTGCCCGGCTTTTGCCGGAGGTTGACGCGTTGGCCCCGGACGAGACAGTGCGCCGCATCGTGTTTTGTACCGGCAAGGTCTACTACGACCTGCTGCAGGAACGCCGGGCGCGGGGACTGAACGATGTGGCCATCGTCCGTGTCGAGCAACTGTATCCGTGGCCCCGGTTGCGGGTGATCGAGCAGTGCCACCGCTACCCCAACGCGGAAGTGATCTGGTGCCAGGAGGAACCGGCGAACATGGGAGCCTGGACGTTCGTGCTACCGCGACTTTCCAACATCCTGGAAGAATTGCAGAGCGGCCAGAGCCTGCCCGCGTACGTCGGACGGGCCGCCGCGGCATCGCCGGCGACCGGCCTCCTCAAGGTGCACGAAGCGGAGCAAAAGCAATTGGTCGATCGCGCTCTCTGCGGGCCGTTGGCCGAGCTTCCACAGCCCTTCCGCCGCGTCCAGCGCTGAGAACGCGCTTCCCTCTTAGACAGTAACGTTTTCGACGGAGAAGATCATGACCACGGAGATCAAGGTACCGGCGCTGGGCGAGTCGGTGAGCGAAGCGACCGTGGCGAAATGGATGAAGGCCGTGGGCGACAGCGTCGCCGTCGACGAGCCGCTGGTCGAGCTGGAGACCGACAAGGTGACGGTCGAGGTACCGTCACCGGTTGCGGGCGTCCTCGCCGAGATTATCGCGGCGGAGGGTTCCGACGTTGCCGTCGGCGCCGTGCTCGGATCGATCGGAGAGGCAGCGGGCGCCCCCGCCGGAGCGAAGCCGGCTGCTCCCGTATCAGCTCCCACCCCGGCCGAAAAGACCGCGCCCCCAGCTCCGGCGCCCGCCGCGGCGCCCACGCCCCCGGCAGCCGGTTCCAGCGCGGCCGCACTTCTGTCTCCGGCGGTGCGTAAGCTGGTGGAAGAGAATCGGCTGGACCCCGAAAAGATCCAGGCGAGCGGCAAGGACGGCCGGCTGACCAAGGGCGACGTTCTCGCCTATCTCAGCACCCAGGGCAGCGGCCCCGCGCCGGCGGGCGAAGCGGGCGAGCCGGCTCCGGCACCCAAGCCGGCCAGCCCTGCCCCGGCACGCGATGCCCAGGTCGTCCCGCTCCGCGCGTCTTCGCCCGCACCGGCTGCCGAGGGACGCGAAGAGCGGGTCCGGATGACGCGGCTCCGCAAGATGGTGGCGGCGCGGCTAAAGGAGGCCCAGAACACCGCCGCCATGCTGACCACCTTCAACGAGGTGGACATGACGGCCGCTAACGCGCTGCGCAGCCGTTACAAGGACAGCTTTGAGAAAAGGCACGGCGTGCGGCTCGGCGTGATGAGCCTGTTCTGCAAGGCCTGCGTCGTCGCGCTCAAGGAGTTCCCGGCGGTCAACGCCGCGATCGAGGGCGACGACATCGTCTACAAGAATCACTATGACATCGCCATCGCCGTGTCCTCGCCGCAGGGGCTGGTGGTGCCCGTCGTACGCGACTGTGAAGGCCTGTCGATGGCCGAGATCGAAGCGAAGATCGGCGACTTCGGCAAGCGCGCCCGCGACGGCCAGCTCTCGATCGACGAGATGCAGGGCGGCACCTTCACCATCACCAACGGCGGCGTCTTCGGCTCGCTGATGTCGACGCCGATCCTCAACCCGCCGCAATCCGGCATCCTCGGCATGCACAAGATCCAGCAACGGCCCATGGTAATGGCGGACGGCAAGATCGAGGCGCGGCCGATGATGTATCTGGCGCTGAGCTACGATCACCGCATCATCGACGGCCGCGAGGCGGTCAGCTTCCTGGTGCGGGTGAAGGAATGCGTCGAAGACCCGCAGCGGATTTTGCTGGGGGCGTGACTCAGCTGCAAGTGGCAACCGCGGACAATGAGGTTGCCGAAAGGGGGCCGCGCGCAGCGCTCGTAATGGAGGGCGGAGCGGGAGCGTTTGGCACGAACCGTGCCCGGATGGAGCGAAAGCGAAATCCGGTTTAGGTTGCAGTGCGATTCCGGTTCTGGGAAGTTCCCGCATTCCGTGCTACGCTTGCTAGGAGTGAATTCAAGTCAGCACCGATCACGTGTGCTGAAAGGCCATGACTGAAATGTCAAAGCGCGTCATCCACGGCCTCGAGAGAGCCTTACACGTCGCCTCAGCCGTTCCGCCCACCTGTCGGAATGATGACGAGAACAACTACTTCAAGTACGACCTGTACCGGAACGAGGTCGGCGCTTTCTTCATCATCGAGACGCTTATCTCCAAGGACCGCGACGCCACCATCGCCAACACACATCCCGTTACCTATGACCAGGCGCACAGCTTCGCCAAAGGGGAGCACATATCCCTTTGCAGCGGCTTGTTTCTGCAAGACCTTCACACCGAGCTTCTGGCAGAGGGCATTTTCCCAACGATCCCCGAGGCGAGCGAGGCTTTGAGGAGGGAGGGAGTGAATGGACGACGCGTGGAACCCACTGATCCGGCCCCTCTCGCGCCGTGATCTGCAAGAGGCCAAACGTGCGCAGGAAGCATTCGGCGCCGTCGGCTCCTTTGACTTAGAGGGCAACTTTGAACCGAACATTGCTCAGCCAAACCTTCTCGCGCTACTCATGCCGATTTCGCGAGAGAAGCTAGATGCGCTATGGCACCACATTGGCATTAAGACGGACGGGACGAGTGCATACCACGACGTTATGGCTTCAGATGACGGATCGGAAAAGCTATTTCATTGCGCCTTCGTTCTCAGTATAGGCTACTACAAGGTAAAGCGTGGCTTGTTCTCGTACCGCTGGGTTGGTGACGTGCGGATCGTGTTCGGTCCGATATTTAAACGAGAACAAGTGTACATCGGCACCATTGCGGGGGACACCCAGAAGGATATGTGGGAGCACCTCAGAAGCGTGCTCGCCGAAATGGATAGGCCGTTTGACGGCACAATGAATGCTATCGCGGCTCGGAAAGGCTTGTCCAAGCCCCTGAGCGAGCCAGCATATGGAGGGCGCACGATTACCGTTCTTGAAGAGTATGAAGCCCTGCTGAGCAAGCAGAATGAGGAACTCGGCGGCTTTTGCGGAAGCTCCGATCCACACGAAGCGCGAATACACTTTCTGAAGGATCAAGCTCGCTTAATGGAGCTGGATCACTTCGTCAAAACTCATGCACGTGAGATGTTGGGCTATTGTGAGGGTGAGGAAATCGCTCGCAACGGTGAGCGTTACATAGTAACTCAGTTAGTCCCGACGCGCGACGGCGACATCAATGTGCTAGGAAAGCGCGCACGGGGGTGGTTCAGGGGGGGACAGCAAGTCATCGAGAGCGTGAGCCTGAGGAGCATGAAGGCTGTCCCGCCCATAGCAAGCTAAGAATTCCGGCTGGTATTCAAGCCGCCACCTTTTTGTGTGTCGATACGCTGTCAGCTCGTGTAGGGCGGAACAGCCTTCGAGCGTATTCCGCCAGATGAGCCAAACGGGTAACATACCGCCTTTGGAGGCGCGCATGCCCGATGGTGCTTCCGCATCCCCGGCGGGAGCGCGACGAGCTTGCACGTCATGGCCGTTGCTCATATATTCGTTACATGTAACATTCGGAATTCATTGACATGGCGGAAGACATCGGCGAGCGGGTGCGGCGACACCGCGCCAATCTGCGGGCCGCAGGCCTGCGTCCGGTGCAAATCTGGGTTCCCGATACCCGGCGGCCCGGCTTTGCCGAGGAGTGCCGCCGTCAGTCGCGGCTGCTGCGAGAGAGCCCCGACGAAGCCGCGACGCTGACCTGGCTGGAGACGGTTGCCGACACCGAAGGGTGGGAGTGAAGCGCGGCGATCTGGTAACGATCGCCCTGCCGGGGAGCTATGGCAAGCCGCGTCCCGCCCTGATCATCCAGTCGGACCTGTTCGATGAGCATCCGTCGATAACGATCCTGCCGGTGACCGGTGAGCTGCGGGAGACGCCGTTGTTCCGGGTTTCGGTCCGTGCGGACACGGAGAACGGCCTGCGAAAGCGCTCGCATGTGATGATCGACAAGGCGCAAACCGTGCCGCGCGAGAAGATCGGCAAGACCTTGGGGCGGCTGGACGACACGACGATGCTGGCTGTCACCCGCGCCTTGGCCGTGTTCCTCGGCATTGCCTGAACCAACCGGGGACGCTGAAGCTTCGTCTCCTCAGTCCGTCACCCGGGCGGATAGATCGGGTAGAGCAGGCCCACCATCACCACGGTGACGATCATAGCCAGCAGCAGCAGCGGCAGGCCCACTTTCACGAAGTCGTTGAAGTCGTACCCGCCCGGCTCGAGCACCAGGGTGTTGACCGGTGATGCCACCGGCGTCACGAAGGCACAGGACGACGCGATGGCAACGGTCACTGCGAACGCGTGCGTGGACACGCCGAGGGCTTCGGCGGCGCTGATCGCGACGGGAGCGATGAGAACGGCGGTCGCGGTGTTGGAGATGAACAGGCCGACTGCCGACGTGATCAGGAACAGCACGCTCAGCATCCCGTAAGGGCCGATGTCCGCCAGGAGATGGGTGAGGCCGCTCGCCAGGATCGTCGTCACCCCGGTTTTTTCCAGGGCGGTCGCCATGGGAAGCATTCCCGCGATCAGAACCAGCGTCGGCCAGCCGATTCCACGGTAGGCGTGCTTCGCCGGAATGCATCCGGATACGATCATGGCGAGAGCCGCGAGCAGCACGGCAACAACGTTGGGCAGGAACCCGAACGTCATCGCCAGCGTCATCGCCGCGACAATGCCAATGGCGATCGGGGCCCTGGCCCGCGCGGGTGCGACCGTCTTGAGCTCCTCGGGCAGGCGAAGGACCACGAACTCCCCCGGTGCCTCCTGCAGCCGCGCGATCAGCGGCCAGCCGCCGACGACGAGCATGACATCGCCGAAGCTCAGCGGCGTGTCGATGAGATTCCCTTCGACGAGTTCACCGCGATGCTTGATGGCGAGCACCGTCAGCCCGCGACGCTTCAGGAACTCCGCCTCCCGGATGGTCTTGCCGATCAGCGGTGCATCCGGCGCCAACATCACCTCGGCAAGGCCAAGGTCCTGCACCGCGGCGGCCCGGATCCGATCGTCGATCGTCTGCTCCCGCAGATCGTCAGCGCCGGCAAATCGATCCAGAACCTCGGCATCGGCGGTCACCGCGATCAGATCGCCGCGCCGGATGACGGAATCGACGGTCACCGGCATCGCCGCGAACTGCCTCCCCCGGTTGCGCAGGATGCCGGACAGGGTCACGCCCTGGCGCGAGCGGAGCTCGGCCTCGCCCACCGTGCGATCGATCAAGCGCGACTTCGGCCCGACCCGCAACACGCGAAAGCGGCCGATCAGCTCGAAGCTCTGCAGGAGCCCCTGGATGGAAACCGTCGACTCCTCGGAGGGGGCTTCGGGACGGTTGAGCAGCCACCGTCCAATCGTGACCATGTACACGATCGCAACCGCGAGCATGGCGATACCGATCGGCGTCAGCTCGAAGAAGCCCAAGGGCTCAAGGCCGCGATCGGTCAGCGCGGCGCTAACCACCAGGTTCGGCGCCGTTGCGATCAGGGTCATCAGGCCGCTGATCAGCGCCGCGACCGAGAGCGGCATCATCAGCCGCGACCGGCTGAAGCCCGTCTGCGCCACCAGTCCCAGCACCACCGGAACGAACATCGCGACGATTCCGGTCGAGCTCATGAACGCCCCGACCGCGCTGACGACGACCATCAGAAGCGCCACCAGCCTGATCTCGCTGCCCCGCCCGGCTTTCGCCAGCCAGCCGCCCAGCGCCGAGGCGACACCGGTGGCGACCAGCGCGTCGCCGACGACGAAAAGGCCGGCGATCATCAGCACCGCGGCATCACTGAAACCGGCGATCGCTTCTCCCGGCGTCACCGTGCCCGAAAGAGCAAGCGCGAGCAGGACTCCGAGGGCGACACCGTCCAGGCGCACGCGGTTGCTCGCAAACGCGACAATCGCCACCGCGAGAATCGCAAGGACAATCCAGGCGTCGAAGGTCATTGGCGACATTCCTTGACAGGACTTGGTAGCGGCCGGAACGGGGGCGCCACACCAACGTTTTTCATAGGATCAACACTGTAAGACGCGAAAGCCCGGCCCGAATCCTCTTGCCGACGCGCCACGGCGCCTTGTGCGCGCTCAAGCGAACTGATAATGCGATTAACTACCGGCAGGCGACGAGCGGCCCGCGGACAACACACCACGGAAGAGGAGACGGCGACAGTGGGAAACCTTGATTGGAAGTGGATCGCCATCGGTGTCGTCATCATGTTCGGGCTCAGCCTGGTGGCGGGGATGATCGCTGCCCTGGCGCTCGGTTCCACGCTGCAAGCGGCGCCCGACCCCGGTGATCTCTCCCTCAGCGCCGGACAGATGGCGTTCCTTGGCCTCCTCAACCTGCTGTCGTTTCTGATCGGCGGCTTCATCGTCGGACTTAAGTCCGTCGGGCGGACCATTCTGGAGCCCGGCATCTCGGCGGCGATCGCCGTCCTGCTCGCGTTGGTCATCACCGGCAATTTCACGCTCGGCGGGCTAGTGGCAGGCGGACTCGTGCCATTCGCCGCCGGCGTGCTCGGCGGCTGGCTCGGCGAACGCCGCCAGGAAGCCGCCTGAGGCCTCGGACGGCAACGGGAGGCGCGCGTCAAGCCGCGCATCCTTCGACCCAGGTCTACCGGCGTGCCGCTTGGGTGTGGCGAGAAAGGAGAAGTTCATCCCTAAGGCTTCTGGATGTCGGCCTGAACCTTCATGCTGATGATCCGGTCCGGGTTGCTGACCTCGCCGTTAGGCCCCGCGCCTCGCTTGATCTTGTCCACATACTCCATGCCGGAGATCACCTTTCCCCAAACCGTGTACTGTCCATCGAGGAAGGGTGCGGGCGCAAAGCAGATGAAGAACTGCGAGTCGCCGCTGTTGGGGTCCTGAGAGCGCGCCATGCCGACCGTGCCACGAACGAACGGCTCCTTCGAGAATTCCGCCGGCAGCTTGACGCCGGAGCCGCCCGTGCCGGTCCCCTTCGGATCACCGCCTTGGGCCATGAAACCATCGATCACCCGGTGAAACACCAGTCCGTCGTAAAAGCCCTTGCGGGTGAGTTCCTTGATCCGGGCCACGTGTTTGGGGGCAAGGTCGGGGCGAAGCTCGATCAGGACTGTCCCGTCCTTCAATTGCATCACAAGCACGTTCTCCGGCGACGGCGCTGCAGCGGCGCCGGCGGTGGACAGTACGGTTGCCATTAGAATTCCCATCAACCACATCGAGAATTGCATGAGAGGGTGCCCCTGGAAGGTACGAAGAGACGACAGGACGCCGCGCGGGAAATCCCACCCTTCGCCCGCACGCCCCGCGAGGAACTCTGCACCCTAGCGGAGCCGCCAGTGCGATGCACGCTCATTCGCCACTGGCCTGGATGTGGCTTGGCCGGTATGGTTTCGATATGCGACGCCTCACCCGCACCAAGATCGTCTCCACCATTGGCCCCGCCAGCGACAGCGAGGAACGGCTTGCCCAACTGTTCGAAGCAGGGGTCGACGTTTTTCGGCTCAACTTCAGCCACGGGACGCATCGGGATCACGAGCAGCGGATTCGCACCATCCGCTCTCTGGAAGACCGTTTCGGCCGCCCGATCGGCATCCTCGCCGACATGCAGGGCCCCAAGCTTCGGGTCGGCGCCTTTACGGACGGGCGCGTCACGCTGACGCCGGGAGCAACCTTCCGTCTCGACATCAAGGAAGAACCGGGGGATGCCTCTCGGGTCATGCTGCCGCATCCGGAGGTTTTTGCTTGCCTCGAGCCAGGCTCCGTCCTGCTGCTGGATGATGGCAAGCTGCGCCTGGAAGTCAGCGCGCGTGGCGATGACTATGCCGAAACGCGCGTCCTGGTCGGCGGGACGTTGTCCGACCACAAGGGCGTCAATCTCCCCAATGTCCGGCTTGATATTTCCCCGCTGACGCCGAAAGATCGCGAGGATCTGGCATTCGCGCTCGATCTCGACGTCACCTTCATCGGGTTGAGCTTTGTGCAGCGGCCGGAGGACATCGTCGAGGCGCGCGAGCTGATCGGGGACCGCGCTCGGATCCTGGCCAAGCTGGAGAAGCCCTCGGCCATCGAGCATCTCGACCGAATTATCGGCCTTTCCGATGCGATCATGGTGGCACGGGGTGATCTGGGCGTCGAAATGCCGACCGAAGACGTTCCGGTGCTGCAGCGGCGGATCATCCGCGCCTGCCGGTGGGCCGGCAAGCCGGTGATCGTCGCGACGCAAATGCTGGAATCGATGATCCAGGCGCCGACACCGACAAGAGCCGAAGCCTCGGACGTGGCCAATGCGGTCTACGAGGGGGCGGATGCGGTGATGCTTTCCGCCGAAACCGCTGCCGGGGCTTATCCGGTCGAAGCGGTCACCATCATGGAACGCATTATCATGCGCGCCGAGCGCGATCCGGCCTTCAACCGGACGCTGCGCGTCGATGAGACGATCCCGGAGGCAACCGAAGCGGACGCCATCACCTCGGCAGCGCGACAGGCGGCCGAAACGATCGGCGCAGCCGCGATCGTCACCTACACGTGCAGCGGCGACACGACCCTGCGGGCGGCGCGCGAACGGCCGGCGGTGCCCATTCTGGCGCTGACCATGGATCCGACGGTGGCCCGCACGCTCACCCTGTCGTGGGGGGTCCACCCGGTCGTCGCCGGTCCCTCGCACTCCTTCCGCGAGATGATCAGCGCCGCCGAGCGGCGGGCGATTTCGGAACGCTTCGCCGACCCGGGGTGCCGCCTGGTGTTCCTGGCCGGATTTCCGGTCGGCTCCACCGTCAATACGTTGCGCATCTCGGAAGTGAGGTGAGCGGCTGGCTCCGCGGCTTGCCCTGTGACCGGCGCCCACCGATCCTCAACAGAAGGCGGCCACGCGGCTCGGCAATCGCCTAAGGCGGATCAGCCGTCGGGCTTGGCTTTCGCCACCGGCGC
>DAIQPV010000387.1:0-1927 GCA_036787145.1 Rhodospirillales bacterium | reverse complement strand
TCTACAATTAGAGCAGCTTAGGATTTTTTCTGGTCGTTTCCTCATGGCTGGCTCTGATCATCGAAACGCCAGCCAATGGAGGACGCCATGGCGAAGACGAAGAAAACCCAACCCGCCGATCAGGCCGATCACGATGCGGTTTCGACCGCGACGACGTTCAACGTTCATCTGCACCGGTCGCTGACGAGCAAGGTCAATCACGAAGCCGCCACGCTGGCCGAAGCCGTTGCCGCCTACGACGCGCTACGCAGCGAAGACGAGAACCGCCGCCCCATCATCTATGCGATCAAGCCGGCCGGCGTCTCGATCCCGGTTCCGTAAGAAGCTCTGCGAGATCATCACCCTTGTCGAAGCCGGGGACCTCGAAGCGCTCAAGGCTTTCCTGATTAGCCCAATCAACAGCAGCCCGAAGGCGATGAACAAATACCGCAACCTCGCGGTGATCGCCCGCGACGCCCGGACGAATCGGCAAAGGGCAGCGTAGGCCCGCCGACTGTACGCGTTGGATGTCTTTTTTGGTGCCGCGACCTTGTTTTATCTGCTGCTTATTGGCTCGGCCTCGTTGAAAGCAATCCGAGCTTCTCTCGAAGTTTCGGCAAGACCGTATCGGCAGTAGCAGCATGGCCGAGCGCATTCGGGTGAAAAGCGCCGGAATAGGTTGCGGCCACGAGCGGTTGGGTCGGGTCACTCGCCGGGAACTGGGTGTTCAGATAATGCGCTGTAAGAAACGCATCGTTCGGGGTCACGAACCAGCGTTGGCGCTCGCGGTAGGCGCGCCAACCGGACGGCCAGAGGCACTGCCAAGCATCAGAACCCGCCGATCCGTCCCATGTCTTCGGAGAGAAAGGGAAGGGTATCCGTCCGCAATTCGTGAGAATCTGCGTGCCTTCGCGCAGCCTTTGTCTCCCGCGATCTTCGGCCACGTATTCGATCCCATCCCTGACGATCGTCTTGAACAGTCCCGGATCGTCCCGCGCGTCCGTTGCACAGAGGCCGTGGGGAATGAATTTCGCGGCATGCTCCGACAGAAAGGTCCAGTCGAGGCCACCGGAATATGCTCCAACAAAACCGGCGAGTTTCTTGTTCAGTGTCGAAGGGACGTTGCCTGCCTTCTTGATGTTTTCACCAAGGCTCAGCAAGCTGTGCACCTGCATTCCGGGGACGACGGCCCCCTTGTCAGAAGGCTTGCAGGCCGGGTTGGCCGGGTCCCCTGTCAGATACGGATAACCGGTCTGAATGATCGGCGGTTGCTTCCCGGCCGGCCCGGCGAGAAGGCGGGCCAGTTCCCTGGACAATGCCTGGAACTTGGTCGCGAGGGATGGTTTGAAGTCCTCGCTGTTTCGGGGTTTGTCGATCCAGTCAAGAGCGTCCTTGATGCTCAGGGGCTTCGCAAAGCTGCGCCACAGCTCGTAGCTCTTGACGCGAAGAACGTCCCCGATCGTCCCGCCTCCCGGATGCGAGGCAGCGTCCGGATTCATCGTCAGGCCGGCAACAACCCGGGCGAACCCGATGTCGTTGCCGCCCACGGAGAGCAGTACCGCGTCCGGCGGCCGGATGCGCCAGTTCTGGCAGGCCGCGTATCCTTCACTCATTTGCTTTGTGCCCGTGGCGGGCGCGTATTTTCCCTGCTCGGCGCGTGAACAGTAGTCGCGCAGCAGCTTGACGATCTGGGGGACGTCATCGCGCCATTCCCGGCGGATGTCGTTATGGCGGGCGGCTTGCGGGCCGAGGATGCCGCTCAGGATCTCCGCGCCCGTACAGGCATAGGCCGTAAACCGGATCGCGGCGTGCTTTTGTTCGAGTGCCAAGGCCAGTGTGGAGCGGACATGCTGCGAATAAAGCGAGCGGTGGCATTGCGGATTGCTCCAGACCGCGCCGTTGGCCCCGCCGAACTGATAGCCCTGATGACCATAGCGAAGCGGATAGT
>DAIQPV010000386.1:0-1931 GCA_036787145.1 Rhodospirillales bacterium | reverse complement strand
TCACGTTCCAGTCGTTCTTCGCCGCCAGTTCCATCGACGGCCGCGAGAAGCAGGCAACATAGGGGCGCAGCGGGCTCTGTGCCGGCTTCGGGCGTACCTCGACGTCGCTGAATTCGTAGAACCGGCCCTTGTGGGACCACTTGCCGGGCTCGGTCCAGGCCCGCCACACGATCTCGAGCCCTTCGGCGAACAGCTCGGCGGAATCGTCGAACGGCATCTGGAACGGATCGTATTCCTTGCGGTCGTAGCCGCGGCCGGCGGCGAAATCGACCCGGCCACCCGACAGGAGATCGAGCGTCGCCCATTCCTCGGCGACATGCAGCGGATGGTGGACCGGCAGCAGGGTCACGGCCGGCGCCAGCCTGAGCTTCGTGGTGGCGCCGGCCAGTTGCGCGAGCATCGCCAGCGGCGAGGCGTTGACGCCCAGCAGGTTGAAATGATGCTCGCCGATCCAGGCCGAGTTCAGCCCGACCTTCTCGGCCCACAACGCCTCGGCATAGATGTCCTTGATGAAGGATTCGGCCGAGCGCGGATTGTTCGGGTAGCGATTGTCCGAGAGGGTGAAGTAGCCGAACTGCATGGATCAGGCCGCCTGTTGTGCCACGTCCGAAAGAGAAACGATCCAGTCGCGGAACGCCTTGATCTTGCGCCGCCGGATCGCCTCGGGCGGATAGACCAGATAGTAGGCGAAGTCGGAGGAGCGCTTGAACTCGAACGGGACGACGAGCCGGCCGGCCTTGAGATCGGGCTCGACCAGCGGGTTGCGCCCCAGCGCGACGCCCAGCCCGTCCATTGCGGCCTGGTAGGCCGCCAGGGCGAAGTCGAACGAGACGCCGCGCGAGGCATCGACGCCTTTCACGCCCGCGGCCGTCAGCCAGACCTGCCAGTCGTCGGGAAAGCTGCCGATATGGAGCAGGGTGAACCGCTTGAGGTCGGCCGGCTTGCCGAGCCCGTTCGGGCCCTTCACCAGCGACGGTGCGCAGACCGGCATGACGTCCTCGCTGACCAGCCGCTCGGCCGTCAGGTTCGGCCACTGGCCGCGTCCGTAACGGATACCGATGTCGACGTCCTCGCGCGAGAAGTCCACCAGGGACGTGCCGGTCGAGATGCGCACGTCGATCTCCGGGTGGGAGCGCTGGAAGCCGCCCAGCCGCGGCACCAGCCACTTCACCGCGAAGGACGAGGTCGTCGTCACCGTGAGGTTCCCGCCCTTGTCCTTCTGCAGCAGCTTTTCGGTCGCCTCGTTCAGCTGGTCGAAGGCCGCACGGACCGAGGGGAGATAGGCCTGGCCGGCTTCGGACAGCAGCAGCGAGCGATTGCGCCGCACGAACAATTTTAATCCGAGCCGCTGTTCCAGCCCCCGCACCTGATGGCTGATCGCGGCCTGCGTCACGCTCAATTCCTCGGCAGCGTCGGTAAAGCTCATATGGCGTGCGGCGGCCTCGAAGGCACGCAATCCATTGAGCGGCGGCAGGGATCGCTTCATCGTACGTCCTTCACATGAGCTAATCTTATCAAAACAGGACAAAGGGTCGTTTGTAAAGGGGCGTCCCGAAGCGCACATCAGCCCCAACAGAACTCAACCCTTTCGAGAGCAGTCCGATGGCCAACATATCCCTCCACTATTCCTCGCAGGCCCCACTGGCCGGCACCTTCACCGCCTTCGGCCAGATCCTCGGCACCTGGCGCGAGCGGGCTCGGCAGCGCCGCGAACTCGCCAACCTGGACTACCGCACGATGCGCGATCTGGGCATCAGCCCGACCGACGTCCAGTTCGAGGCGAACAAGCCCTTCTGGCGCGGCTGACATTCGAATCCGGAGCGGTTCCGTTTCATACCCTGCACGGAACCATCCCACTCCGGTACCCTGGCCGGCGGTCGCTCCAGCCTCCCTTGCGACCGCCGGCTTTTTCTTTTTGCGCATCGGCGCGG
>DAIQPV010000052.1:0-12527 GCA_036787145.1 Rhodospirillales bacterium | reverse complement strand
GCCTGGGAGTTAGGCCGGCACGGCGTCCCACACACCGTCGTCGTCGACAACGCCGGTGGGCATCTGATGCAGCGCGGCCTGGTAGACCTGTGCATTGTCGGCACAGATCGAACGACACGTACCGGTGACGTCTGCAACAAGATTGGCACCTACCTGAAGGCCCTGGCCGCTCACGACTGCGGCGTGCCGTTTTACGTGGCACTGCCCGGGCCGACGATCGACTGGACGATCACTGACGGCTTGCACATCCCGATCGAGGAGCGGGACGCGGAGGAGGTGACACACATCATCGGCCGCGGCGCCGACGGCCGCAGCGCCGCGGTTCAGGTGACGCCGAACGGAACATCAGCCCGGAATGACGCCTTCGACCTCACCCCCGCCCGCCTCGTCACCGGCCTGATCACCGAGCGCGGGTGCTGCGATGCCTCGGCCGCCGGGCTGCGCCGGCTGTTTCCCGAAAGAGCAAATTCTGCTTAGAACCCGCGAGCATGGACGAGAATGGCGGTAATCGTCGTCTCTCCCAGCGTTTTGCAAGCTTCCAGGCGATGCAGGCCCTCTACGAGAACATAGCGGCCGTGGTCCGGCCTTACCCAAATCGGCGTCTGCTGCCCGTTTTCGAGGATGCTCTCGGCAAGAGCCTGAACCCGGCGCTCGTCGAGAGACTGCCGCCGCTTCACCGGCACATAGACCTCGTCAATGCCGATCGTCATATCGCGCATGAACAAGAGGTGGCTCCTTCCCGCATAAGCCGGCAATCGATGCTGGCGCATCGGCGCCGGGGCCCTGGCTTCGTTGACTCTCCTCCGACATTCGCGTCGCGTCAATGTACGCGCTTTCCCTTGTCTCCGAGCGTTAAACATGCCCTCAATCCCTGCCGATGGGCTTGGTCCCCAAATTTGAAGGGGCACCACGTCGTGGCCGATCCCTGGCTGGGTCCATCCCAATGGCGAACCCCTCAGCCGCGAGAGAGCGTGTCTCGGACCAAGGCCGTCCGGCCTTGCAATGGATCGTTTTGGGGTTGGCACTTGGGCCTGCGGCGGCACTCGGCTTTGGGCGCTTTGCCTACGCCCTTTTGCTGCCCTCGATGCGCGCTGATCTCGGCTGGACGTACGCGGAAGCCGGCGCACTGAATGCCGCCAATGCTCTGGGCTACCTGGGCGGAGCCATGATCGCCGCCACCGTGGCGCGGAAGCTGAGAATAAAAAGAGCGTTCATCCTGGGGCTTGGCGCGACCGCGGCGGCGGTCCTGTTGTCGGCCGTTGTCCGCGGCTTCCCGGAGCTGCTGGCGTTGCGCATCGTCGCTGGCGCTACGGGGGCCATCGTATTTGTTGCTGGCGGAGGTCTCGCGGCGATGGCCGGATTGGTGGACGCGAGACGTGCCGCTTTGCTGCTCGCCATCTATTTTGCCGGACTCGGAATCGGCATTCTTATGTCGGGCCCGGTCGTCTGGATCGGCACCGGCGCCGCGCCCGCTGACTGGCAGAGAGGCTGGCTGGCGCTGGGCATTGCAACGCTGCTGGCCACACTCGCGGCCGTTCCGGCCCTCGCCCGCGCGCCGTCCTGCGACAGCCAGAGGCGAACCGACCTCCGGGTCGGCTGGCGACCTCTTGCCCCGCTCTTCATTTCCTATGCCCTGTTTGGCTCCGGCTATATCGCTATCCTGACGTTTATTGTTGCCTTTCTGCGAAGCGGCGGTTCGACTGAAGCCCAGATCACTGTGTTCTGGACCATCCTTGGTGCTGCCGCCGTGGCCGCCACTCTTGTCTGGGGACCGGTCCTAGCGCTCCTGCCTGCCGGCCGCGGAATTTTCGTGGTGCTGCTGGTGCTGGTGGTGCGGGCGACCCTGCCGCTTGTATTCTCCAGCACAGCGACGGCGTTGCTTTCGGCGGCCCCCTTTGGCCGATCATTTCTCGCCGTCGTCACCGCCATCACTCACGTCGCCCGGCAGGCAACATCGCTGGCCAGTTGGACGCATGTGATCGGTGCGCTGACAGTGGCCTTTGCGCTCGGCCAGTGCCTGGGTCCAATACTCGCCGGATAGCGCGAACGGCCTTCGCGCCGGGATGTGGCTGTGGGTCGCCCTGCTGGCATGCGCCGCTTTGGTCGCCCTTCGCCAGCGCCAGCTTGCGAGCTGAAGGCATTTGCTGGCAAGGCGGGCCCCTAGCCAGATCCACCGGGCCGGCGTCGAGCGGGTCGAGCACGTCTGGCGACGGCTCTCCTCCACGTCCCGTTTGAGGCGCTCGCATCGAGACACCTTGTTTCGTAGATCTGCCGAGAGTGTCGGGGTATACGCTTGCAGCGGGAAGACAGAGGCAGCGTATCGAGCGCCGAACCAAGGTCGGGTCGATAGCGCTAGCGAGCAACGTCCACAGGGAGATCGACAGGATGAAACTCGAGGGCACTTCCAAAGCCGGCAAGGGAGCGGAACTGGAGCTGAGCATCGTCAACGAGCACGCAGGCATGGATGCCGACAGCCTGATCCGCAGCTTCTACTTCCATCTTGGCTGCACACTCGCGAAAGACCAGTATACCGCCACCAATCAGGACCGCTACCAAGCGCTGGCCCTGGCCGTTCGGGATCGCCTCGTGGGCCGTTGGATTCAAACCCAGCAGCAATACCATAAGCAAAACGTCAAGCGGATCTGCTACCTCTCGCTCGAATTCCTAATCGGACGGGCGATGGGCAACAATGTGATCAACCTCCTGCTGGAAGACACCTGCCGTGAAGCAATGAAGCAGATCGGCCTGGACTGGGACGTGCTGCGGGACGTCGAAAGTGACGCCGCCCTGGGCAACGGCGGTCTCGGCCGGCTTGCCGCCTGCTTCCTCGACTCTATGGCAACCTTGCAGCTGCCGGCGATCGGTTACGGCATTAGGTACGATTACGGCATTTTCAAGCAGCACATCGAAAACGGCTATCAGGTCGAAGAGCCGGACAACTGGCTGCGCTGGGGCAATCCCTGGGAGGTAGTGCATCCCGAATTGTCCTATATCGTCAATTTCGAGGGGCGCGCCGAACCGCGCCGGCTCGGGAATGTCACTCACTGGGACTGGATCGGCTCACGGCCGATGATCGGCATCGCTTACGATACCCCGATCGTCGGCTACGGGTCGTTTAACGTCAACAATCTGCGCCTCTGGTCAGCGAAGGCCACAGACGAATTTCACTTCGGTGACTTCAGTCGTGGCTCCTATGTCGAAGCGGTCGAAGACAAGCTCATGGCGGAGAACTTGACAAAGGTGCTCTATCCCAGCGACGCGGTCTACGCTGGACGCGAGCTACGCCTTCGCCAACAGTATTTCTTCGTCTCGTGCTCAGTGCAGGACATCGTCCGCCGGTTCAAGGTCGGTAACGACGACTGGCTTAACTTTCCCGATAAGGTATTCGTTCAGATGAACGATACTCACCCGGCCCTCGTCGTCGCCGAACTAATGCGGATCTTCCTCGATAAGGAGGACGTCGAGTGGGACAAGGCCTGGGAGATTACCGTCAATTCAACGGGATATACGAACCACACCTTGCTGCCTGAAGCGCTGGAACGCTGGCCAGTTAGCATGTTTGAAAGGCTTCTGCCGCGGCACCTTCAGATCATCTATGAAATTAACAGCCGCTTCCTTCGCAAGGTGGCGACGCGTTACCCGGGTGACTTCGACCGGCTGAAGCGGATGAGCTTGGTCCAGGAGGAGCCCGAAAAGGCAGTCCGCATGGCCAATCTTGCGGTGGTCGGGAGTCGGTCCACGAACGGCGTCGCCGAACTGCACTCCCGCCTGCTGAAGGAAGGACTGATGAGCGACTTCGCCGAGTTCTTCCCGGAGCGATTCAATAACAAAACTAATGGAGTTACACCGCGACGCTGGTTGCTGAAAGCAAATCCCAGGCTCGCCAGTCTGATCCGCGAGAAGATCGGCGACGGGTGGATCAAAGATCTTGGCCAGTTGCGCGGCCTTGAAAAGTTCGTCGGCGACGCTGCCTTCCGCAAGCGGGTTCGCGAGATTAAGCACGCGAACAAAGAATCGTTGGCCGAGTACATAAAGCGGGAGATTGGCCTTACCGTCAATCCAGCCTCGATGTTCCAGTCTCAGGTGAAGCGCATCCACGAGTACAAGCGTCAGCTTCTGCTGTGCTTGTACATCATCGTTCTTTATGATCGGCTGAAGGCCAATCCCGCTCTGGATATAGTCCCCGTCACCTTTGTCTTCGGCGGAAAAGCGGCTCCTGGCTATTACATGGCGAAGCTGATCATAAAGCTGATCCACCAGATTGCAGGCGTCGTTAACTACGATCCCGAAATCAAGGATAAGATTAAGGTGGTCTTTCTGCCGGACTACCGTGTTTCGCTGGCTGAGAAAATTATCCCCGGCGCGGACCTCAGCGTGCAGATCTCCACCGCCGGCATGGAAGCGTCCGGAACCGGCAACATGAAGTTCCAGATGAACGGAGCCCTGACCATCGGCACGCTCGACGGCGCCAACGTCGAAATTAAGGAAGAAGTGGGAGACGAAAATATTTTTATTTTTGGCCTCACCACGGAGCAGGTGGAACAATCGCGGCCCAATTATAATCCGCATCACTTCTACGACAATGACGAAGAAATCCGCCGCGCTGTAGACCTGATTCGCAACGACTTTTTCAGCCTGACCGAGCCCGGGATCTTCAGGCCGATCGTGTCAAATCTTTTGGAGCATGGCGATTATTATATGAATCTCGCCGACTTGCGCAGCTTCATCGACATGCAAGGCAAAGTGGAAGCGGTCTATCGCGACGAGGAGAAGTGGAGCGAAATGGCGATTCTCAACATTGCGCGCTCCGGCAAGTTTAGCTCGGACCGTACGATCGCCGAGTATGCGAGCGACATTTGGGATGTAAAGCCGCTAGATGCGACGCCGGCGACTTCGGTTAGAGCGGCCGGGGCGGCCTGACGAGACCACTGGTGGCGACGGAAAAGCGGTTATCCGTATTCGACGGCTGATATCGCTCCTTCCGACGCCGCCATAAATCTTACTTTGCGGGCCGCCCGGTCCCACCAGCCACATTACCGCTTTCGGCATTGGCCGGCATCGAGAGGTATCTTCGGGGTAGACTTGACCCGCAGTGCACAATCATACTGGCGGTTGCCGATACGGGTTGGCGGACATGGGGAGGGGCCGGCTTTGCGATGCCACCCTGCCTCCCGGATCCGGCGCAGGAGCGAAGTCGCGATTTCGATCACCCGGAAACATCAAACAACACAAATATACGGTCTGCAATGTACATCGTGATGGTTTCGGCGGAACTGGCCCCAGTGGCCAAGGTTGGAGGGCTAGCCGACGTTGTGTTCGGGCTCAGCCGTGAACTGGAAGTCAGGGGCCATTCGGTCGAGGTCATCCTACCGAAGTACGACTGCATGTGGCATGACGAGATCTGGGGTCTTCACAAGATTTGGGAGAATCTGTGGGTGCCTTGGTATGGCGCCGGCATTTCCTGCTCCATTTGGTTTGGCTTTGTTCATGGCAGGAAATGTTTCTTTATCGAGCCGCACAGCCCCGACAATTTTTTCCACCGCGGATCGTTTTACGGGTTCCACGACGATCCCCTGCGGTTTGCGTTCTTTTGCAAGGCCGCAATGGAGTTCATGCTGAAGGCCAATAAACGCCCGGACATCATCCATTGCCACGATTGGCAGACCGGCCTGGTACCCGTCCTCCTCTACGAAATCTATGCACGGCTTGGCATGGAGCGGCAGCGGATTGTCTATACCATTCACAATTTCAAGCATCAGGGAATCACCGGCGAAGCCGTGCTGTGGGCAACAGGGCTAGGGAGGCCGGAGTACTACTTCCATCACGACCGCCTGTTAGACAACTTCAATCACACCGCCATAAATTTGATGAAGGGTGGAATCGTCTATTCGAACTATGTGAATACCGTGTCGCCTCATCATTCTTGGGAAGCGCGGTTTACCGATCAGGGCAACGGGCTCGGACAAACGCTGGCAATTCACCATTACAAATTCGGCGGAATCTTAAACGGGGTCGATTACGACGTTTGGAACCCCGAAACCGACCGCTTTATCGCCTCACATTACAATGTCTGGAATGTGGAAGGTAAATACGGTAACAAGGATGCACTACGGGACCGACTTTGGCTGCGCAAGGAGTACAAGCCGATCGTTGCCTATGTCGGCCGGCTTGATGCCCAGAAAGGTGTCCATCTCATCCAGCATGCGATGTTTTACGCTCTGGAGCGCGGCGCACAGTTTGTCATGCTGGGGGCGGGCGGCGACCGCGGTATTAACAACCACTTCTGGCACCTCAAGCACTACCTGAATGACAACTCCGATTGCCACATGGAGATCGGCTTCAACGAGCAACTGGCGCACCTGATTTATGCCGGTGCCGACATTTGCGTCGTTCCCAGCCTTTTCGAACCCTGCGGCCTCGCCCAATTGATCGCCATGCGGTACGGCGCCGTGCCGGTCGTCCGCGCCGTCGGCGGACTGGTCGACACGGTCTTTGACCGTGATCATTCCGATAAGCCGCCCGAAGAGCGCAACGGTTACGTCTTTCACGACGCAGACTTTCCCGCCACCGAGTCCGCGCTTGGCCGAGCGATTAGTCTTTGGTTCGACTATCCGAAAGAATTCCGCCGCCTCATCACTAATGCAATGGCCGCGGATTTTTCCTGGTCACAATCGGGCGAGCATTACCTGCGCGTCTACGACGCTACCCGCTGTAAGTAGGCGGGCGACGGGTTTGCCCCGGGGGGACCCCTTAAGGGTTGGGGCGCTAGGATCGCTTCCGGGCCGTGTTGTTAAAAAATAAGGTGTAAACTTCCCTTTTTGCGGAAAGGCGACTCGCGCCAAGAAATGGGGTGCGCAACGGGAGGATCCAGCCAAGAAATTCCTGGAAAGCGGCCCGCACCGCTCCAAAATCCTCAAGGTCTGGACGCCGGGGATCGCAAGCGGGAGCGCAAAGTAAATGCTTGGTCTGGTGCCGGCCCCCGAGCTGAATCGGCCTGGCTTGGACTGGTTTAATGTCAGCCGGCCGTTGTCTTTGTCGGATCTGCGCCGGCGCTTGGTCATCCTGGACTTCTGGACAGCCTCTTGTGTGAACTGTCTGCATATTCAACCGACATTGCGGCAGCTGCAGGACTGCTATGGCGATAATATTGCGATCATTGGTGTTAATTCGCCTAAATACCCCGCTGAGCAGGATCCCGGCAGTCTTGTCAACGCTCTCGCGCGGTTTGACATTCTCCATCCGGTCGTCCACGACCCGCAACTTGAGCTTTGGCATGAATACGGCATCCATGCGTGGCCCACATTGGTGTTCATTGACCCAAAGGGGCGGATCCTGGGCGACCTTACGGGGGAGCCTGTTCCCGACAGGCTGATTGCCGGCATTGGCGCGATGCTCCGGGCATGGCGCAGAGCAAGCGGTGCCGCGCCGCCGTTGCCGTTGCCGCTGCGGCTATGCCCGAAACCATCCGGCCGTTTCCGTTTCCCGACCACAATAAAGCCGGCAGGAGGCGTCCATAGCCAGAAGCTTTGGGCGATCTCCGATAGCGGTCATCATCAAGTTGTATTGTGCGACGATCGAGGCTGTGAGATTCGGCGCTTTGGATGCGGCAAACCCGGGTTCCTCGACCTGGCCGGTGAGAATGCCGCCTTCAATAGCCCTCAAGGGTTGTGCAGCGACGGGGGGAGCATCTATGTCGCCGATACAGGTAACCACGCCATCCGACGCATCGAGCTTCGCACCGGCGACGTTGGGACGTTAGCGGGCACCGGCGAGCGCGGCTCATTGCTTGAAGGAAAGAGTAACGCGCGCGACACCTGCCTCGCCTCCGTCTGGGATATAGAATGCTGGGGAAGAAGGCTGCTGTTCGCCAATGCCGGAACCCACCAGCTCGGTTGCCTTGATCTGGTCGCGGGCAAGGTATCAACGCTAGCCGGCAGAGGCTATGAAGACCTTGTTGACGGAGCCGCATGCGAGGCCCATCTGGCACAACCGACCGGCCTCGCCCTCGACACCCAAGGTGGAATGCTCTATTTCGTCGATAGCGAAACGTCGTCGGTCCGGGCCGTCGATTTAAGGGCCGGCGTGGTCAGGACGTTGGTCGGGGCCGGCTTGTTCGAGTTCGGGCGGCGCAATGGGGATTTTGGGCAAGCTCGCCTGCAGCATTGCCGTGGCATCGCTTGGCGCGACGGCAGCCTTCTTGTTGCCGATACCTACAACAGTACCCTGCGAATACTTGATCTCGGCACCCGGCTCGTCACTGAACTCACCGGCGAATGCATTTGGGGAAACGGCGTACGACTGAACGGCGGCCAGCCCGCGGGGGTAGCTACCGACGGAACGCAGCGTGTCTTGCTATGTGACACAAATCATCATCGCATCATCGAGCTCACCAGAGACGGCTCTACACCAGCCCGCATTTGGGCTGCTTAGATCAAGCACCGATCTTGACGCGCCATCCCATGGTTGCACTACACAGGCCCGCCGTTCTGGACTAGGACGGTTCCTGCCAGATAGAGCGAGCCACAGATCAACACGCGTGACCGCGGACCGCCGGCACCGGCAACGTGGCGCAGCGCGCCTGCGATGTCCTCGGCCGCCGTCGCCGGAATGCCATTGCGGCCGGCTATTGCCGCTGCCTCTGCTGCGCTGAGGCTTCCTTGCTCGCCGGGAATGCTGACGGTGGCGACGCGGCCGACATGTGGCGCGAGCGGCGCGGTGAACCCATCCGCATCCTTGCTGCGCAGCATGCCAAGAACCACATGCAACGGCCGGTCGCGCCACTCCTCCAATTGGCGGGCGAGCACACGCGCCGCTCCCGGGTTATGCCCGCCATCCAGCCATAGCTCCCACCCCTCCGGGAGAAGCGCCGCCAGGCTGCCCCGGTCCATGCGCTGCAGACGGGCCGGCCACCGAGCCGCCTCGACACCGCGCCGAATAGCCCTCGCATTCAGCAAACGTGCTTTCCCGGAGGCCTCCCCACGCTGGGGCAGGACGCGCGCGAGATGCAGCGCGCATGCGATAGCCACTCCCGCATTCTGTGTTTGGTGCGCGCCTTGCAGCCGGGGCGCCGGCAGGGCCAATGCCGCCTCTTGCGACCGGAAGAACAGCCCGCCGGACGCATCGAGCTCGATCTGCCAGTCAGTCCCCTCCTCAGCAAGCGGAGCACCGAGGTTGGCGGCCTGGGTGCGAATGACCGCGGTTGCATCCGGATCCTGCGAAGCAACGACGCAGGGCACGTCGGGTTTGAGAATCCCCGACTTTTCGAAAGCAATCTCACGGATGGTCTGGCCAAGGAATGCCTCGTGATCCAGGGAAACCGGGGTGATTGCCGTCACCGCCGGCTTGGCAACGACGTTCGTTGCGTCCAGTCGCCCGCCGAGCCCCGTCTCCAGCAGGGTGACGTCGGCGGGGGCGCCCGCAAACGCCAGCAACGCGGCCGCCGTCGTGATCTCGAAAATCGTGATCGCCTCTCCGGCGTTGGCGCGCTCGCACTCCTGGAGAACGAACGCCAGCGCATCGTCTTCGATCTCGCGCCCGGCCACGACCATCCGCTCGTTAAAGCGGATGAGATGCGGCGACGTATAGACGTGGACGGTTAGCCCTGCCGCCTCCAGCATCGCCCGCAGAAAAGCAATGGTCGAGCCCTTCCCGTTCGTGCCGGCCACGTGCACAACCGGCGGCAGCGCATCCTGCGGTCGGCCGAGAACCGCTAGCAGGCGCTCTATACGCCCAAGGGACAAATCGATGATCTTCGGATGCAGGCCGCCGAGCCGTGCCAGGACGGCCCCGAGGACGTCCGGTGCGGTGCTATCCAGAGACACGCTCGGCGACGGAAGCGTCAGTTTCGTCGGTCGCCGCCCCCGCTTCCGGGTCGGCTGTCCACCGAGACGGCTTTCCGGGGTGCTGGATCAGGTTCAGCAGCCGGATCAGCGTTTCACGGAGCTGCCCACGCGGCGTAACCATGTCGACCATCCCGTGCTCCAGCAGGTACTCCGAGCGCTGGAACCCCTCCGGCAAGCTCTCCCGGATGGTTTGCTGGATCACCCGCGCGCCCGCAAATCCGATGACCGCTTGCGGTTCGGTCAGGGTAATGTCGCCCAACATGGCGAATGAGGCCGAAACTCCGCCCGTCGTTGGATCGGCGAGAATGACAATGTAAGGAAGGCCTGCCGCGCGCACCTGCTCTACGGCGATCGTCGTACGCGCCATCTGCATCAGCGACAGAATCCCTTCCTGCATGCGGGCGCCGCCCGATGCCGAAATGACAATCAGCGCCGCGCGCTCCGCTTTGGCCAGATCGGCCGCCATGAGCAACGCCTCGCCAACGCCGATTCCCATCGAGCCGCCCATGAAGCTGAAATCCATGGCGGCGATGACCGCAGTGATTCCTCCGATCGTCCCGAGGCCCACAGCCAACGCATCCGTTCGACCCGTCTTCATCTGGGCCTCTTTCAACCGGTCGCTGTACCTCTTGAGATCTCGAAATTTCAGCGGATCCGCCGGCGCTTTCGGCAGATCGACCATCTGCCATCCAGCGTCCAGCAGCATACCCAAACGCGCGCCGACCTCCAGGCGCATATGATGGCCGCAGTGTTGACAAACCCGGAAATTCTTCTCGAGATCGCGGTGGAACAGCATCTGGCCACAGGACGGGCACGTCTCCCACAGGTTGTCTGGAATCTCGCGAGGCGCTCCCACCAGTTCGCGGAGCTTCGGGCGGACAACATTGGTGAGCCAGCTCACTCCGCGCTCCCGTGAGCCGGGACAGTGCGAATCCCCTGCGCCAGGGACGCCGTAAGCTCGATCACACGATCGACCAGCCCAGGACTGGGAGCCCCGTTCGCGCCAAGCCCTCGCTCGATGACCCCGACGAGCGCCGATCCGACGACGGCCGCGTCCGCAGTGGCTGCGATCTTGGCGGCCTGCTCGGGAGTCCGGATGCCGAACCCGACGGCAACCGGCAACTCCGTGTGCTGCCGAATCCAGGCTACCGCTGCTTCTACCTCTCCTGCATCGGCCGAGTGGGTTCCGGTAACGCCGGAGATCGAGACGTAGTAGAGAAAGCCGCGTGCGTGCGCCAGCACCTGCGGCAGTCGCCCCTCGTCAGTGGTCGGGGCGGCGAGAAAGATGAGATCGAGGCCCACCGCATAAGCAGGCCGATACAACTCCTCCGCCTCCTCCGGAGGCAGATCGACGACGATCAGGCCGTCCACGCCGGCTCTCTTCGCATCGGCGGCGAACGCCTTGGGGCCGTACGAATAGATCGGATTGTAATAGCCCATCAGGACGATCGGCGTCTCTCCGTCCGCCTGTCGGAAAGCCGCGACCATGCCTAAGGTGCGACGCAGGGTCTGCCCGGCGCGCAGCGCCCGTTGTGATGCCGCCTGAATCGCCGGACCGTCTGCCATCGGATCGGAAAAGGGTATGCCGAGTTCGATCAGGTCCGCGCCCGCAGCCGGCAGCCGGCGGAGGATTTCCATGGACGTGCCCAGATCGGGATCGCCGGCGGTAATGAAGGTGATCAACCCACTCCGCCCCTGTTGGCGCAGAGCGGCGAAGCGACGCGCGATGCGCTGTTCGCCGAACGCGCTCACAGCTCAATTCCGAAATGGCGGGCGGCGGTGAAGACGTCCTTGTCGCCCCGGCCGCAGAGGTTCATGAGGATAAGATGATCGCGAGACAGCGCAGGCGCCAACCGCGCCACGTGCGCCAGCGCATGTGCGGGCTCAAGCGCTGGGATAATGCCCTCGCTCCGCGAACACAGTTCGAACGCTGCCATTGCTTCCTCATCAGTGACGGAAACGTAGGCGACGCGGCCACTGTCCCGGAGCCAGGAATGCTCCGGGCCGACGCCCGGATAATCCAGGCCCGCGGCAATCGAATGGCCATTGAGAATCTGCCCGTCGCCATCCTGCAGCAGGTAGGTGCGGTTGCCGTGCAGCACGCCCGGCCGGCCGGCGGTCAGCGAAGCACAATGCTCGCCGGTGTGCAGGCCGCGACCGGCCGCCTCGACGCCGATGATCTGCACGTCCTCATCCTCGAGAAACGCATGGAACAAGCCGATAGCGTTCGATCCACCGCCGATGCAGGCAACCAGCGTGTCCGGCAGGCGGCCTTCGGCGCCGAGGATCTGCTCGCGCGCTTCGGTACCGATCACAGATTGGAAATCGCGGACCATGGCGGGATAGGGGTGCGGCCCCGCGACGGTGCCGATCAGGTAATAGGTGTCATGGACATTGGCCACCCAGTCGCGCAGCGCCTCGTTCATCGCATCCTTGAGCGTTCCGCTGCCAGACGTCACCGGCCGAACGGTGGCTCCCAGCAACTTCATCCGGAACACGTTGGGTGACTGCCTCTCGATGTCGGTCGCCCCCATGTAGATCTCGCAGGACAGGCCGAATAGCGCGCAGACGGTTGCGGTTGCAACGCCATGCTGCCCTGCCCCCGTTTCCGCGATGATCCGGGATTTACCCATGCGGCGCGCCAGCAGGATTTGCCCGAGAGTGTTGTTGATCCTGTGCGCACCG
>DAIQPV010000051.1:6810-12795 GCA_036787145.1 Rhodospirillales bacterium | reverse complement strand
AAAGGCCGGCGGCGTGGCGGCCGCCCTCACTGCTGACGGCCATTGCCCCGGCGATGCTCACGGTGTTTTGCGTGTACCCGGACGACCGCACGGCGGACGAGGCCGGCGATCCCCAGGGAAAGCGGACGCCGCCGCCCTTGCCGGGCGGCAGCGCCGGTACTCCGCGTTAGACGAGCTCGATGGCCATCGCGGTGGCTTCGCCGCCGCCGATGCACAGGCCGGCCACGCCCTTCTTCAGGCCATGCTTCTTCAGCGCGTGCATCAGGGTGACGACGATCCGCGCGCCCGAGGCGCCGATCGGATGACCCAGCGCGCAGGCGCCGCCGTTGACGTTCACCTTGTCGTGCGGGATGCCGATGTCCTTCATCGCCGCCATGGTGACGACGGCAAACGCCTCGTTGACTTCCCACAGATCGACGTCGGTGTTCTTCCAGCCGGCCTTCTCGAGAACCTTGCGCAGCGCGCCGACGGGAGCGGTGGTGAACAGGTTCGGCGCCTGGGCATTCGTCGCGTGCGCGTGGATCACCGCCAGCGGTGTCAGGCCTTTCTTATCGGCGATGGAACGCCGGGTCAGAACCAGTGCGGCGGCACCGTCGGAGATCGAGCTGGAGGTCGCCGCGGTCACCGTGCCGTCCTTGCGGAAGGCAGGCTTCAGCGTCGGGATTTTGTCAATGTTGACCTGGAACGGCGCCTGATCCTTGGCGATGACCTTCTCACCCTTGCGGTCCTTGATGGTGACCGGTGCGATCTCGGCTTCAAACGAGCCGTCGTTCGACGCCGCCTGCGCCCGCTTCACCGACGTGGCGGCAAACTCGTCCTGGGACTCGCGGGTGAACTGATACATCTGGGCGCACTCTTCGGCGAACGTGCCCATCGAGCGGCCTTCCTCGTAGGCATCCTCCAGGCCGTCATAGAACATGTGGTCCATCAGCTTGTCGCCATGGCCGAGGCGATAGCCGGTGCGCCCCTTCAGCACCAGGTACGGCGCGTTGCTCATGCTCTCCATGCCGCCGGCGACGACAAAATCATGCGAGCCGGCAAGGATGTTGTCGTGGCCGAGCATGGCGGTCTTCATCGCCGAGCCGCACATCTTGGTCAGCGTCGTCGCTCCGGCTTCCCACGGCACGCCGGCGAAATGCGCGGCCTGACGAGCGGGCGCCTGCTTCAGGCCTGCCATCAGGCAGCAGCCCATCATCACTTCGCCGATATCGGCGGGATCAACCTTCGAGCGCTCGAGCGCCGCCTTGATCGCGACACCGCCCAGCTTCGTTGCCGGAACGCCGGCGAAATCGCCCAGCATACCACCCATCGGCGTGCGGGCCGCGCCGACAATCACTACGGGATCTGATTGCGCCATGTCTTCTGTCTCCTCAACCCTGTATTCGATTGGATCTTAGTGCGCGACTCGACGACTGCGACGTGCTGCCCTGCAGCCTGCCGCGCCGCGATTTCGCACAGGAAATTGCGAGCTTCGTTGCTGGTACACGCCGCGAACGCCCATCCCGCAGTATTCCTTGCCGCCCGGGCTCGGGCCGCCGCGCATACTAGCCCTCCCAGCGGTTCCTGCAAGGATTTACGAGTGGTTCGCGACACCGTCGCGACGCTGAATGGGCGTGCGCCGGCTGCAGGGGCAGCTTCATCCGCCAGCCTTGGGGTCAGCAAGCAAGGCTGCACCCTGCTCCAGCCCGAGCTCGAAGTAACGCTTCTGCGCCGTGGCATCCTTCAGCGAAATCGTCATGCTCTCCAGGTTGTGAGGACGCAAAACGTGCACCGGCTTGCGCCACCAGGTGCGCCCGTCGATGTCGATGCTCCTTTTGCCCACGGCTTCGAGCATCCGATTGACCATCTCGGCCTGGTCGAAGATGCGTTTATTCGGCAGGGTGAGCTGGAGATCGCTGACCAGCAGATGCGTATCGATGCTGGTGACCGGCAGCGTAAAGATGGTGGAGCGATACATTTTTTCCAGCTCGCGGTGGTAGTCGTAATCGGTGAAATCGACCGCGATGATCTCGTCCACGTCGGGATTCTGGAAGATGCCGGCGAGCGGCGTGTTGTCGAGATAGCCGCCCTCGATGAAGTACTCGCCCTCAATGACGATCGCCTTGAAGTAGGGAATGGTGGTGATGCCGGCGAGGAAGGCGTCCATGAACCGGGCGATCGACGCATCGTCAATGCTCCGCAGGATGTCGTTGACGAAGAATGTGTGCTTCGCCCGTCTCGTCACGTTGGTCGCCGAGATGTCCCAGCGCACGCTGCCCAGCGCCTCACCCAGGATTTCCCGGCGGCGCGGCTGATCGAGCTGCAGCGCCTTGCGGCAGTTGTCCTTGTCCACCGTGAACAGGTACGAGCCGGTCGGCAGCAGCGACGGCCTCAGGCCGAGAAAGTTGGAGAAGACGTGGAAGATATCGGTGACGCTGAGGCGCATCGTCCGCGTCAGGACCGGCGGCAACTCCTCGTTCGCCACATCCCAAAGCAGGTAGTCCAGGGCGATGTTGTTGCCGGAACTGGTGGAGGCGATGTGCACCACCGGCAGGCCGCGCCGCTTCAGCGCCACCAGCGCACCCGCGGTATAGAAGCTGCGATAACCGCCGCCGGAAGCGACAAATCCGTATCGGGTCATGGCCTGTCTTTTCCTCGCGCTATTCGCTTCGGCCGCACCGTAGTCGGGTGCGGCCGGCACCGCCAGCCTTGCGACGCTGATCCACTCCCAAGTGGCGGGCGCCTGCGCCATATAAGGTTCACGCATGCGCCTTCCCATCATCACCGCCGTCGTCATCGCTCTTGCAGTGTTCGGGATCGTCGTTGTCGATCGCCTGCCGCCGCAGCATTCACCCTTCGCGACGTTTGACCCGCGGCGGCCGATCGGCTGGGCCACTGCCTGGCAACTGGGGCGACTCAAGTCCGACCCGGAGGGGTGTGGGGCGCTGCTGGAGCGGGCGGGCGTGCAGGTTGAGCCGATCCCCGACAGCCGCGAGGACACGTTCTGCGGATTTCGCGGTGCGGTCGCCGTCGAGCGGTCGAGCATTCCCTGGTCGCAGGCACCCCTGCACGTCAGCTGCCCCCTGGCTGCCGCCCTCGCGCTCTGGGAGCGGCGGGTCGTTATCCCTGCTGCGGAACAGCACCTCGGCTCCAGGGTGATCCGCATCGACCACTTCGGCACTTACGCCTGCCGCCGCGTCGCAGGGGCCCGCTCGGGGCGGCCGAGCCAGCACGCCACCGCAAACGCCATCGACGTGGCCGCCTTTCATTTCCGCGACGGCCGGCAGATTGCGGTGCGGGCGCAATGGCGGCGGGATACGGCCGAGGCCGCTTTCCTGCGTGCCGTCCGTGACGGCTCGTGCCGGATCTTCGCCGCCGTTCTCAGCCCCGATTACAACGCCGCACACGCCGACCATTTTCACCTGGACATGGGTCCCTACAGTATCTGCCGCTGACGACCGTTTCCCGCCAGCCGCGAAACCGTCGCGGTCGCCCGTCGTTATCAACCGGGCAGCAAAACCGAGGCGACATGAACATCCCAACGGCGGAAATCGTCGGCACCGTGGCCGGCCTGTGCTCGACCAGTAGCTTCATCCCCCAGGTGTGGAAAGCCTGGCGCGACGGGGATACCGCCGCCATCTCGAAGCGGATGTATGTCGTGACCGTCAGTGCGTTTTCTTTATGGATTGTCTACGGGCTGATGATCGCGAGCGTTCCCATCGTCGCCTTCAACATCGCCAGTCTGCTGCTTTCGGGAAGCATTCTGCTGCTGAAGCTGCGCAACACTTCTGCCAGCAGCGGCGTCCGAGAGCCGCGTTAAGAGATTCCGGTCGCTCGCCGGCAGGCCGTCGTGGCAGATTTTCGGCATGAATGACGCTGTCGATGACGATCGTTCCAGCGACTGGGTCGGGTTGTTTCCTCCTCTGGTGGCGTTGGACACACTCTGGCTTGACCGGCTGCGCGCCGGCGCCCAGCGGATCAGGCTAAGGCGCGGCTTGCAGCCATTTCGCGCCGGATCACCCTGCGAAAGCTACCTGTTCCTGCTGTCCGGCCATGTCCGGGTGCAGATCCTGTCGGAGAGCGGGCGTGAGCTTGTCCTTTATCGGATCGGCCCTGGCGAAACATGCATTCTCACGACCGCCTGCCTCCTCGGTGGCAACGGCTATCCAGCGTCGGCTGTGGCAGAAACCGACATCGACGTCGCCATCCTTCCCGAGCCGCTGTTCGCTGAACTGCTCGATCGGTCCGCCGCGTTCCGTCGGTTCGTCTTTCGCGCGTACGCGCGACGGCTGGTCGATCTGATGTCGCTGATTGACGACGTGGTGTTTCGCCGCCTCGATGTGCGGCTCGCCAATTTTCTCCTGGCGGCTTCCGCTAGCGGGCCGCGCATCGCCGCGACGCACTACCAGATGGCGGTGGAACTGGGCTCGGCTCGCGAAGTCATCAGCCGCCAGCTCAAGGAATTCGAGCGGCGCGGTTATGTGGCCCTGGGACGGGGCGCCATCGAAATCACCGATCCCGATGCGCTCCGCGCGTTCGTTGTCGCGCGCGGACAGTCCCTCTAATCGGGTGGCGATCCCCTGACTCTTTTGGCGATTATCTCTTGGCGATGCGCTGCCGGACAGAGTGACCAAGTCACAGACGCTCTCTCCCCGCCCGCATGATAATAGTCCGTGCCGGTCGGAACCGGTCGTGTCAAACGGGAGAGAGTGATGGGCAAAAATGTCGGAACCGTCGATCGCATCCTGCGGATCGTGGTCGGTCTGATCCTGATCGCGCTGGTGTTTGTCGGACCCCAGACGCCCTGGGGCTGGCTCGGCCTGGTGCCGCTGGCGACCGCGTTGATTGGCTGGTGCCCGGCTTACCGGCTGCTGGGCATGAATACCTGCGCCATCGGCAAGCGCGCTTGAGTGGATCCGCTCGCCGGGGTTGCCGGCGTCGGCGTGGCGGGAGATCCGCCCCCTGCCGTTGAGTTCAGTACCGGCCAATTGCGGCAAGCGGCGGCTGGCACGTTTCCCATCGAGCTGCGACGGCGCGGTCCGAACCCAGCCAGTCGAGTAACTCCTCGGCGGGGAGCGGGAGGCTGAAAAAGTACCCCTGGGCTTCGTCGCAGCCCTGCGCCCGCAAAATATCGAGCTGGATCCGGTGTTCGACGCCCTCGGCGATCACCCGCAGCCTCAGGTTGTGGGCGAGGGCGATCGTTGCACTGACGATGGCCGCGTCATTGGGATCGCTGGTGATATCCCGGACGAACGACCGATCGATCTTCAGGGCGTTGAGCGGAAACCGCTTGAGATAGGCCAGGGACGAATAGCCTGTCCCGAAGTCGTCGATGGAGACGCTGACCCCCAGTTCCTTGAGCGTGTTGAGAATCATCGCGCTGGCCGCCGTATCCTCGACCAGCACGCTCTCGGTCAGCTCCAGTTCCAAAGCCCTGGGGTCGAGCCCGGTTTCCCCCAGGATCCGGGAGATCCGCTCGACCAGGCGGGGTTGCTTGAACTGGGCGGCCGAAAGATTGACGGCGACCGACATGTGCGCCAAGCCGCCCGCGCGCCACTCAACGAGCTGTCGGCAAGCCTGACGCAGCGCCCACTCACCGATCGGAAGGATCAATCCGTTTTCCTCGGCGAGCGGGATGAATTCCGCCGGGGGAATGAGTCCCTCGTCTCCCGGCCGCCAGCGCAGCAGCGCCTCGACACCGACAACGGAGCAGCGGCGAACGTCCACTTTCGGCTGGTAATGGAGCACGAAGTCGCCGCGCTCCACCGCCTTGCGCAGCCGCGATTCCAGCGCAAACCGGCGCGACGCCCGTTCGTTCAGCGCACTGGTGAAGAACCGGTGCTGATTGCGACCATCCTGCTTCGCCTGATACATGGCCGCATCGGCGTGCTTCAGCAGAGTTTCGGCGTCATCGCCATCCGCCGGATAAACACTGATGCCGATGCTTGCGGATATGGCGATTTCGTCGTGGGCAAGCTGCACCGGTGCCGCTACCACCGAGGCGAT
>DAIQPV010000051.1:0-6800 GCA_036787145.1 Rhodospirillales bacterium | reverse complement strand
CGCCGCGTCCTCGGTGGTGCTGATCTCCGAGAGAATAATGACGAACTCATCGCCCCCCAGTCGCGAAACCGCCTGGTCCGTCGCCAGCGGGGCCGCATCGCCTTTGCGGGCGACGAGATCGCCTGCGCGAACGCAACTGAGCAGCCGTCTCGCCACTTCCCGCAGCACCGTGTCGCCGACGTCGTGGCCGAGGGTGTCGTTGATCCTCTTGAACCGGTCGACGTCGAGGAACAGGACGGCCAGAAATCGCCGATAGCGCCGGGCGTTGGCCAGGGCCTGTTCCAGCAGGTCCTTCATCAGGCTCCGGTTCGGCAGCCCGGTCAGACTGTCGAAGTAGGCCAGATAGCGAACCTTCTCTTCCGCTCGCCGCCGCTGGGTGATGTCGACCATGCAGCCGACGAGCTCAACCGGCTGTCCCCTGCCGTCCCGCAAGAGCCGAACCTGATCGCTGATCCAGCGATAGTCTCCGTCGGCCGTGCGGAAGCGATACTCGCAGACGGCCTCTCCTCCGTCGGAGAGGGTGGAGCGCGCCTGCAAAACGCAAGCGCGGTCGTCCTCGTGGACCTGGTGGATCCAGTAGGCGGGGTCCGCCAGAAAGGCATCGGTGGCATGACCATAACCGCCCGCCACGTTGTCGCTGATATACGTGCAAACAAACGGCGCGACGTGGCCGCAGCTGTAGATAACCACCGATGTCGACAGCATCAACTGATGCAGGCGCGCGCGCGCGGTGTGCAGGTCCCATTCCGCCACCCACTTGGCAGACAGAGCCTGCGCCAGCTGCATCAGTTCGTTGGGCTGAAGCGGCTTTTGATAATACATCAGCTTGTTTGCCGGCGTTATCCGGCGACCAATCTGCTCAGGCCGGATATCAGAGAAGCCGGTGACGAAAACGATGTGGACGAAAGGGTCAATTTCGCGAATGCGCTCGGCGCTGGTCACGCCGTCGCAACCTGGCGGCATGCGAATATCGAGAAAGGCGACGGCGAACGGCCGACCGTCGCGCACTCCCTGATCGATGGCGGCGATTGCTTCCTCGCCCCGCCGGCAGGTGAAAAGCTCGAACCCATTGCCGGCATCGACCGGCGCCGCTCTGCCGAACAGTTCCGCCTCCAGGTTATCCAGCTCCGCCCGCTCTGATGAGTCGTCGACGGAGCGGGCAAGGACCCGGCTGTACTCCTCGAGGATCTTCGGCTCGTCGTCCGCCAGCAGGATCCGGATCGGCCGAACGCGCTCGCTCTGCCCGTGCTTCATTTCACCCTCACGCGGCTGCGTCGATAGCGTCGGCGGCCACCGGGAGCGTCAGGCTGACCGTCGCGCCGTGGCCCGGTCCCCTGCTTTCGGCTGAGATCTTACCGCCCAGGGCCGCGACACAGTTGGCGCTCCAGTGCAGCCCCGTCCCGCGGCGCTCGCCCTGCTTGGTCGAGAAGCCGCGCGTAAAGATCTCGGGCAAGACCTCGGGCGCGATGCCGGCGCCGTCATCTTGCAGCAGAAGCCGAACAAAATCCTGGCCCGCGCCGGTCGTGCGACGTGCCGAAATGCGAACGACCCCCTGGCCGCGACCGGTCACCACGATCCCTTCAACGGCATTGGCCAGCAAGTTGTAGAGGACGTGCTCAAGGACGAAGCTCCTGCCGGCAACCGGCGGCATCGCCTGCACGGTCCTGTCGACGAAGATTTCCGTCTGAACGCCAGGAAAGTTCGGCACCCGGTGAAGCGTTTCCCGGACCACATCCTGCAGCGAGCAGCTCGACGCCTCGTCGCTGTCGGCGCGACTGAACCGATCCAGGTCGTTCAGCACAGCCTTGAAGCGGACGAACTCGTCCACCAGTTCGGTCATCTGCTCGGCGGTCTTGCTGCAGCGCTCATCGTTGGCGCGCAGAGACATCCGGATATACTTCGCTATTTTTCCCTTCCGCTCCTCCGCGGTCGACACGGACGTGAGCTCCGCGAGAGCGAGATCGACCTTGTTGTCGCGCCTGAGGGCGATTTGTTCGCGTAACCGTCCGAGCTGCATCACGAGCGGAGCAAGCTGATTGCGGATATTGTGCAGGACGCCCGACGCCATCTCGGCGATGCCCGACCGATAGGACTGGTCGACCAGCCGATGACGGGCCTGCCCCAGGCTCTCCAGCATGGCATCGAATTCCCGACCCAGGACCCCCAGCTCGTCAGCCCGGTTCAGCCCCACCCTGCGCGAAATATCCCCGCTCCGGGCGATCTCCAGAACATGGCCGGTCAGCCGCGCCAGTGGTCCGAGCACAATCCACTGCAACAGGAGGGCGGTTGCCACCATGATGAGCAAGCCCGCCAGGAGCATCCCAAGCACGGAGACGTCCAATGCCTTCTCGCCGATGGCAGAAATATCTCGCGGAAAGTCGGCATGGATCATCAGCGCCGGCGATCCGTAGATGTCGCGCACCAGGGCGTACCCGCGCAGCGATCCATCCTCAGCCTGTTCAGTGCCGAAGTCCCTACTCCTGTTCCCGATCATCTGCAACTGGTGCTCTACCCCCGCCGGCAAGGGAGTCTTGTCGAGGACGGTGACGCGGAAATCCACGCGGGTCTGCTGCCGCAAGGACCGGGTCGTGACCAGATCGAAGAGTCGGCCGAAGGTAAAGGCCCCGGCAATCGGTCCCTCACCGCTTGTTTTCAGGATGGGCCGGGAGGCGACGAGGATCGGCCCCTGCTCGCTGAGCAGGATGCCTTTGACGACCGCATCACGATCGGAAAATGTCCGCAACCGCCCGGTTGGATCGATCCGCGAAAACGCAAGATCCCCGGCCGGACCTAGCCGGTCCGTATCAAAATCATAAAAAGACTCAACAAGATTATTATTTCTGTCGTCGTATATTCCGAGCAGGCAAATTCTCATCCGCTCCAAACCATCCGGCGTTATATTCTGTTCAATATAGTCTATATTCTGCATTTTGGCGTAATTGTAGGTAACATCCCACTTTGCATAGTCGTTGACGACGCCGTCGAGGTTATCAATGACCGAATTGATAGCCTCGACAACGCGCTGCATATTCCTTTCGGCGATCGCCTGTTCCAGCGCGACGAAGTGGGGCTGAACCGTCGCCCGCAGAATGAGCAGGTTGGCCGCGGCCGAGACAGCGACAGCGAGCGCGATGACGGCCAGGGTCTTCGTCCGAACCCTCATCAGCCGGCACTCTTCCGGACGCCGGATTTCGACCTTCGCCAGCTTCGTCGCCGGGGGCTGTCGGCGCGAGAGGCTCCTGCCGGCAGCTCTGACCGGCGAAGCGGGGGAAGAGGTTGCATGCCCGGCAAATCCTTCACGGCGGATCGTCCCGGCAGTGTGACAAGGATTGCTTTAGGAAGTGTTACGGCGCCCTTCGGCCACCCGCGAAGCGGGCACTAAAAAACCCGCGGCCTTGCGGCCGCGGGTCGGAACGTCCACTTGGACCCTGGATCAGCTGTGGGCGAGCATCGCCAGCAGCAGCAGGGCAACGATGTTGGTGATCTTGATCATCGGGTTGACCGCGGGGCCGGCGGTGTCCTTGTAAGGATCGCCGACGGTATCGCCGGTCACCGCGGCCTTATGGGCCTCCGAGCCCTTGCCGCCGTGATGACCATCCTCGATGTACTTCTTGGCGTTGTCCCACGCACCACCGCCGGCCGTCATCGAGATGGCGACAAACAGGCCGGTGACGATGACACCCAGCAGCATCGCGCCGACCGCGGCGAAGGCGGCCGACTTGCCGGCGATGGCCAGCACGATGACGAACAACACGATCGGGGCCAGCACTGGCAGCAGCGATGGAATGACCATTTCCTTGATCGCCGCCCGGGTCAGCATGTCCACGCACCGCCCGTATTCCGGCTTTTCGGTCCCCGCCATAATACCCTTGATTTCTTTGAACTGCCGGCGAACCTCGACCACCACCGAGCTCGCGGCCCGACCGACCGCGGTCATCCCCAGCGCACCGAACAGGTACGGCAGCAAGCCGCCGATCAGCAGTCCGATGACGACGTACGGGTTCGACAAGGAGAAGTCGACGTTGATCCCGTCAAAGTAAGGATAGGTGGAAGGGTGGGAGCTGAAGAACGTGAGGTCCTGGGTGTAGGCAGCGAACAGCACCAGCGCGCCAAGGCCGGCGGAACCGATGGCGTATCCTTTGGTCACCGCTTTCGTCGTGTTGCCGACGGCGTCCAGGGCGTCGGTGGTCTTCCGGACACCTTCATCAAGGTCCGCCATCTGGGCAATACCGCCGGCGTTGTCGGTCACCGGACCATAGGCGTCCAGCGCCACCACCATGCCGGCCAGCGCCAGCATCGCGGTCACGGCAATGGCGATGCCGAACAGCCCCGCCAGCATGTAGGTTGCGATGATCGCGGCACAGATGATCAGCGCCGGAACAGCCGTCGCCTCCAGGGAAATAGCAAGACCCTGGATGATGTTGGTGGCATGACCGGTGCGCGACGCCTGGGCGATGCTTCGCACCGGACGGTACTCGGTGCTGGTGTAGTACTCGGTGACCCAGATGAGCAGGCCGGTCACGACCAGACCGATAAGGCCGCAGAGAAACAGATCAAAGCCCGAAAAGACCCGCGTGCCGACGATGAATTCGGTGCCAAGCCCGATGACCACCCAGGTCACGGGGAGCAGCAGGATCGCGGACATCACGGCGCAGGAGACGAAGCCCTTGTACAGCGCACCCATAATGCTGTTGCTGGCTCCGAGCTTGACGAAATACGTCGAGGCGATCGACGTGAGAATGCAGACGGCGCCGATCGCCAGCGGAAAAAGCATGACGTCGCGCATGATCGGCGTGCCCGAGAAGAAGATCGACGCCAGAACCATCGTCGCGACAATGGTGACGACGTAGGTCTCGAACAGATCGGCCGCCATCCCGGCGCAGTCGCCGACGTTGTCACCGACGTTATCGGCAATAACGGCCGGGTTGCGTGGATCGTCTTCCGGAATACCGGCCTCAACCTTACCGACCAGGTCCGCGCCCACGTCCGCGCCCTTGGTGAAGATGCCCCCGGCCAGACGAGCGAAGATCGAAATCAGCGAGGCGCCGAAGCCAAGCGCCACCAACGGGTCGATCAGACCGCGCCCCGAAGCGCCGATTGCGAGCAAGAAGAAGTAGTAAATCGCGACCGCGAGGAGCGCCAGCGCCGCAACCAGCAGGCCCGTCACCGCCCCCGCCTTAAAGGCGATATCGAGGCCATGCGCCAAGCCCTTCCGAGCACCGTCCGCGACCCGTAAGTTTGCGCGCACCGAAATATTCATGCCGACATAACCGGCCACCCCCGACAACGTGGCACCGATCACGTAGCCGAGGGCCACAGTCCAGTCGAACAAGACCACAAGGACAATCGCGGCGACGATTCCCACGATTCCAATCGTCGTATACTGGCGGTTCAGATAGGCGGCGGCGCCTTCCTGCACCGCAGCGGAGATTTCTCGCATGCGGTCGTTGCCCGTGCTGCAGGCAAGAACCCATTTCGCGGTGATACCGCCGTACGCCAATCCCGCCAAACCACAGAGGATCACGAAAATATAAAGGATCGCCATGGAATTTCCCTTTTTTTGTGGGCCCGCCGGAGAGACCAAGCACCCCTGCCCGTCCGACGCGCTATCACACGCTTCCTGCCCGAATCCGGCGGAACATGACATGCGCGACCGATTGAAGCAACCGTTCTACGTTGCAATGCAACATTAAATCGCGCGCCGAGCAAGTCTGTTCTTTCAACAGGCGCGTTAGATCAGGTACTTCTAAAGTAACGCCATCCAGAAGCTTGCAGAGCTATCGGATGCCCGTCGCCATCGCGCAGCGTCACGACCGGTTCCGGTACGCCGGATGTTGTCGCCTCCGTGATTTTACCGATGCGGCTGACCGCGGTGGCGGAGCCTTCGGCCACCTCCCGGATCCAGGCCGAATCGGCGGCGGCAGCGGTGAACACCAGCTCGTAGTCGTCGCCGCCGGTCAGGATGGAGGCCCAGAGTTCCGGCCGCAGTGCGACGGCCGTGCGCGCGGCCTCCGACAGGGGAATGCAACCCCTTTCGATTTTGGCCGCCTTCGACGATGCCTCGCAGATATGCCCAAGGTCCGCGACCAATCCATCGGACACGTCAGCGCACGCATGGGCCCGCAGGACAAGATGCCGCCCGAGAGCCAGCCGCGGACGCGGCCGGCGATAACGGTCCACCAGTTCCTGCTCAAGGGCGGCATTGTCGAGATGCAAAGTTCCGTCCAGCAGCATCAGCCCGAGGGCACCATCGCCGATTGTCCCCGACACCCAGACGTCGTCATCGCATCTGGCAGCGGAGCGACGCATCGCGCCTGCGGCCGGCGAAATGCCGATGGCGGTGATCGCGATGCTCAGCGGACCCGGGGTTGCTACCGTGTCGCCGCCGGCAAGGGTTATGGCAAACGCCTCCTGGCCTTTCGCGAGCCCGGTGGTGAACGCGGCGAGCCAGTCGGCCCGGCGGATCTCCGGCCATGCCGCCGGCAGTGCCAGGGCCAGGACATAGGCGCGCGGTTCAGCCCCCATGGCCGCGAGGTCGGACAGGTTGACCGCCAGCGCCTTGACGCCGACACTGTCAGGCGGATCATCCGATCGGAAATGGACGCCCTCGACAAGCATGTCGGTGGTGACGACCAGATCGCTCCCCGGCGGCAGTCCGAGGACCGCGGCGTCATCGGCGAGCCCGAGAGCTCCCGGCTCTGCAGCCGCCAGCGGCTTCAGATACCGGGCAATCAGCTGGAACTCGTCCACCGCCGCCCGGGTGCGCGACGCGGTGGCCCGCCTCAACTACCAGCCCGACG
>DAIQPV010000050.1:0-12866 GCA_036787145.1 Rhodospirillales bacterium | reverse complement strand
AACCCGGCGCACGCACCGACCATCAGCAGGGCGGCACGGCTTGCCGGGTTCAACCCTGAGAACCATGCCTTGCCGGGCGCGGGAGGCTTTGCCACCGGCTCGCTACCCCCGGACAGGGTCTGCGAAGGTCAGCCGATGGCCGACGTGCGTGACGCACGTTGTGAACCGATTGGCATTGCGAAACGTTATTAACAGGTGGGGCAGCTTTCCTGAACCATGTGCCATTCAAGCCTTGGACATCGCTAAATGCAACGTCGTGAGATCGGCGCGAAGCGGCAGCCTTTCCCGGTCGTGGGAAAGTGGCTGATTGTTATGGGGGTGATCCTTCTGGCAATCGCCAATCTGTAGCAATCCGGCTAGCCGGCGGTCGCTCTTGCCGAAGCGATTTCTTCCTTGTGCTGTCTCATCTCTTCGGCAATCCACTCTCTGAACGCGCGGATCTTCGGGCGATCGGCGGTCGCCGGCGGGTACACAAGGTAATAACTGAAACCGGTAGGGAGTTTGAAGCCGAAGGGCTCCGCCAGCCTTCGAGCCAGGAGATCGTCAGCAGCGATCAGCAGAGGTCCCATGGCGACGCCGCGCCCATCCATCGCCGCCTGCAGCATCAGGTGGGTGTGACTGAACCTCGATCCTCGCGTCGGGTCTATTCCACTGGCACCAACCGCAGCCAACCAGGTTTCCCAGCCGGGAAAATCTCGCAGCGGCACCATTTCCTCGTGCAGCAGGGTCACGTGGGCCAGATCGCGAGGATGCTGCAGGTGAGCCAACAAGGCGGGAGAGCAGACAGGCGCGATCGCTTCGTCGATGAGCCAGTCGGCGCGAACCCCCGGCCAGTTCCCTACGCCGAAGCGGATGGAGATGTCGATGCCATCCCGCCCAAAGTCCACAAGATGTTCCTTGGCCGAGATGCGCAGGTCGATACCCGGGTTGCGGTCCTGAAAATGGCTCATTCTGGGAACCAGCCATTTCACCGCGAACGAGGGCAACGTGGACACGGTCAGCGTCCCGGCGGTTTCTCTGGCGCGCAGGCGGGCGGCTGCATCCGCCAATCCGTCGAGCGCATCGCGGACCGCAGGAAAAAGTGCTTGCCCCTCCTCTGTCAGCAGCAGCGCCCGGTTCAGCCGGCGGAACAGGGGCAGTCCCAGATGCTCCTCGAGAGCCTTGATCTGGTGACTGATGGCGGTCTGCGTCACGTTCAACTCGGTGGCAGCGCGCGTGAAGCTGAGATGCCGGGCTGCTGCCTCGAAGGAGCGAAGCGCGTTCAGCGGGGGCAGGCGACGGGACAGCGCGGCACCTTTCAAATGAGATTTTCTAATCTGAGGCGGAGAAAAGGTCGTTTGTCAACTTCCGCGTTGGGGCGTACCTTTGCATCGTGCAGTTTTTTCAATGGCTGTCAGGACTACTGGCGGTTAAGCATCCGGGAATTTGATCATGGCCCAAACCACCTGTTTCCCTAATCCACCACCGGTTTTGCCTAATGCAAAGGCAGATGCCGGAGCCGGCTGGTTTCCCTCTGCGCAACAAATACTCATCCGAGTGGCCGATGCGCTGTTCGCCTGGGAGGACAGAATTCGGGAACGGCGGTCCCTTGGTGCACTCGACGACCGGATGCTGCACGATATCGGGGTCGATCGCGCCTCGGCCGATACTGAAGCCGCAAAGCCGTTCTGGCGTAGCTGATCGCCGGCAAACTCGCAGCCGGGCCGCCGTCCAGTTCAGCCGCCGAAAATGCTCAGCAGGCGGTCCCAGAAATCGGGCTTGGTCCGTTCGGCGGACTCCTCATCGGGCGCCGCACGGTCAGGCAGCTGAGCCCGGGCGATGGGGATATCGAGGCTGGGCAGCGGCCGGACGGGGCGCCCGGCAAGGGCATCGGCCATAAATCCCCGCCACAGCTTGACCGGCAGGCCACTGCCGGTCACCTCGCGCATGGCCTCTGCGTTGTCGTTGCCCATCCAGACGCCGGTGATCAACTCCGCGCTCCAGCCGATGAACCATGCATCGCGGAAGTTTTGACTGGTGCCGGTCTTGCCGGCGATCGGCCGGCCGAACCGCGCGCCGCGGCCGGTACCGGTTTCCACCGCCGCCACGAGCAGGTCGGTGATTTCCGCGGCGGCAGCGCCGGAAAGCGCCCTGCCCGCACCCGAGCCCTCCCGTCGATAGAGGGTTCGGCCGCGCACATCGGAAACCTCCTCGATCCCGAAGGGCCAGACACCGAGCCCGCCGTCGGCGATGGCGGCGTAGGCGGCGGTGAGCTCGAGAAGACTGACGTCCGAAACACCCAGCGACAGCGATGGCGTCGCCTCCATGGCGCCACTGATTCCCAGTCGCTGGGCGACATCGATGACGTGGCGCCGCCCCGCATATTCTCCCACCTGCACCGCGACGGTGTTGATCGACTGCGCCATCGCCTGGCGCAGGCTGACCTCGCCCGCATAGCGGTTGGTGAAGTTCTTCGGGGTCCAGCCCTCGATCTGCAGCGGCGCATCGACCATCCGGGTATCCGCCGTCAACCCGGATTCGATCCCGGCCGCGTAGACAAACGGCTTGAACGCTGAACCCGGCTGGCGCCGGGCCTGCGTCGCCCGGTTGAAGGGGCTCTCCTGGTAATCCACGCCCCCGACCAGCGCGCGCACAGCGCCCGAGGGCGCGAGAGCGACGAGGGCGGCCTGACCGACATTTGCCTTCAGCGCCGCCGGCGATTCGGCGATCTGCTCGATCTTGGCCTCCGCGATCTTCTGCAGCCGTGCGTCGAGTGTCGTCTGAATCGTCAGATCCTGATCGGGCGCCTGGACGAAGGCCGGAATCTGGCTCATCACCCAATCGACAAAGTAGCGGGCGTTTGGACCGAGCTTACGCAGCGCGAGACTGGTGTTCCGTTCGCTCCAGGCGGTGCGTGCGCGCGCTTCGTCAAGGTAATCGGCGTCAACCATGATCTGCAGGACGTCGCGCGTGCGGCCCTGGGCGCTTTCCGGATTGGCGATGGGATTGAGCCGGGACGGCGCCTTCAGCAGGCCCGCCAACATCGCCGCCTGATAGACGGAAACCTGCGTCGCCGGCCTTCCGAAATACTTCCGCGCGGCGGCATCCACACCATAGGTCCCGGCGCCGAAGTAGGCGCGGTTGAGGTAAATCGCGAGGATCTGATCCTTGCTGAATTTCCGTTCCAGCCACAGAGCCAGGATCAGTTCCTGCACCTTGCGCTTGATCGTCCGCTCCTGCGTGAGAAACAGGTTCTTGGCGGCCTGCTGCGTGATGGTGCTGCCGCCCTGAACAATACTGCCGGCGCGCACATTGGTGACGAACGCCCGCGCGAGGCCGATCGGGTCCAGTCCAAAGTGATGGTAGAACCGGCGGTCCTCGACGGCGAGCACCGCTTGCGGCAGGTGTTTCGGCAAATCGGCGACGGCCAGTGGCCGACCGTAGAAGTCGCCAAGCGTGGCCAGGACCGATCCGTCCTCGGCGAGGACCGTGATCGCCGGCTTCCGCGTGGGTGCCAGCGCCTGATCAATGTCCGGCAGGTCCGCGGCGTACCACGCGACGAGCCCCCCCAGCAGAACGACGCCCCAGACCCCGGCTACGAACAGCCACTTGAACAGAACGGAGGACCACCGTCGCCCGGGTTTCTTCGGGGCCGCCGCCGGCGGGCGCGAGCGAACCATCCGATCATCCTTGGAATGGCTAATCTTTGTGAGCATTTGCAGCAATTCTTAAACCAATGAGCCCATGAATGCGCGAAGCTCCGCTCAGCTCCTCTAATTGGCTGCAAAAACGGGGGAAGTCAGAGCGGATTGGGGAGCGTAACGCAAACTTTTCCAACGCGTTGCCAAAGAGAGACAACGAATCACCCGACATCGGGAGGCGCCATCGACCCCGGAGGGCCGCTGTGGTAACGATCCGCGAACCGCTCACTTCGGGATAGGGGGAGGCGACATCATGGCTCCGGCGGCGGAAACACTCACCGACCGCGCTTTCGTCCGGCGAGCAGTCGAAGCTGCAATTCGGGTGGGTCTGCTGGCGCTGCTCATTTTCTGGTGCTTTGAAATTGTGCGGCCGTTCATCATCCCTTTCGTCTGGAGCGTGATCATCGCAGTCGCGGTGTTCCCCCTGTACGAGAGGGTGCGTCGCGCCCTGGGCGACCGTCGCGTCATCGCCGCCCTCATATTGACCATTTTGATGCTGGTGGTGCTGATCTGGCCGGCAGCTCTTCTCGCAACGACCATGGCCGAGGGGGTGAACGCCCTCGGCCAGCGGTTCGCGAGCGGGAACATCGTGATTCCTCCGCCCTTCGAAGGCGTGCACCAGCTGCCGGTGATCGGCGAGCCCATTGCCCAGTTCTGGCTGCTCGCTTCCGAGAACCTGGCCAACGCGCTGGACCAGCTCAGGCCTCAGATCGTCAGCGTCAGCCGTTGGCTCGTCTCCGCCGCCGCCGACATCGGTCTCGGTCTTCTGCAGTTTGGCGCCGCCATCATCATCGCCGGCGTTCTGCTGGCCCACGCGCGAGGGGGCCGCAAGACCGTCCGGGCCATAGCGGCCCGACTCGGAGGCGAAAACGGCCAGGCCTATGCCGAAATCGGGCAGGCGACCGTCCGCAGCGTTGCGCGCGGCATCCTCGGCGTGGCGCTGATCCAGTCGGTCCTTGCCGGTCTCGGCTTCCTCACCGTCGGCCTGCCCGCAGCAGGGCTGTTGGCGCTGATCTGCCTGCTGCTGGCGGTTGTTCAGATCGGGCCGGGGATCGTGCTGATCGGCGCGGTGATCTGGGTGTTTTTCCAGGAGGCGCCGCCGGTCGCCATCGCGTTTGCGATCTGGTGCACGTTCGTCGGCCTGATCGACAATTTCCTCAGGCCCCTGCTGCTTGGCCGCGGGGTTCGCGTGCCGATGGTCGTGATCTTCGTCGGCGCCATCGGCGGGCTGCTCGCGTCCGGCATTATCGGTCTGTTCGTCGGCGCGGTGGTCCTGGCCGTCGGTTACGCGGTCTTCACCGCCTGGCTGAATCAGACCCCGTCGGGATCCTCCGACCCGATGCCGGGAGAAGCCGAGGAGCGGACGCCGGCACATCCGGTGTAATCGCTCCACCCGCGTTCCCGCCGACGTCGCCTGACCCCAAGGCCGCGCGTCTTTTGTCTGCGGCAGCCCGGCTCTTGTCTACGGCAGCCCGGCGAAAAACTCCATGATCAGCGCGCCCGCATCCGGCGGCCACTGGTGTGGGTAATAGCGTCCACGCCGCGTCACATCCTGATGATGGGCGCACCAGACGACGGGGTTGGCTGCCGGCGATCCGCCGTACTGAACGCAGCCAAGGTCTCCCGGGAGGCCGGATACCGCGTCGGATGCCAGTCCGTTGGTGCGGATCAGCCGGTCGCGAACGCGCGCTGCGCCTGCGATGCCGACAATCTCGTCGCGCGGATTGTGAAGCAGCAGCGCCGCCACCGGACCGGTACAGCCCGTTTCGGTTAAACCCGGGTCGCCTGCGACCGTCGCGATTCCCCGCAACTGGTCGCCGCGCGCACAGGCAAGGGCGTTGACAAAAGAAGCGCCCAGCGAATGCCCGACCGCGAACACCCGGCCGAGGTCCAGGCAGTAGAGCTGGGCAAGACGGAGTACGATCGCGTCGAACAGGGCGAAATCGCGCGGCTCCGCTGACGCCGAACCGCCGCCCGTCCAATCGCGGCCGCCGTCGCCGGCCGGCAGCCCCGCCGGATAGACGAATAATGTCGACCGCTGCACCGCCTTTTCCAGACCGAAATAGTTCCGGACCTGCGCGTTCGAGTTGGTCCGCCCGTGGAAGGCGACGACCACGTCAAGCGGCTCGTCCCCCCCGCCCTGCCGCACCGGCGCTACGATCAGCTCCCGCTGCCGGCCGTCCACGACGATGGACGTTGGCGGGCTACCGGGTGGCGACGCCGAGCACCCCGACGACCGCAGGGCACCTCCGCCTTCGGCGGCCCTTGTTTCCGGCACTGGCCACGCCAGCACTACCATGATGGTACACGCGGCGAGAGCCGCCATCCCGACCCGCTGTCTCCTGAACACGCCTCTTGCCCGCTGTCAGCGCCCGTTGTTTATTGTGAACAGAATGCCGGAGGGAATGCGACAGTTTCAGGGCATTGGCGTTACGGTCTCTCGAAAAGGCGTCGTCGAAAGCCGGCAGACGGCGCCGGCAGACAGTCGATCCGGCCGTCGGCGCCCCAGGCAGGCCGTCGCCCCCCCCCAGGCCAACTCGACCAGGCCAACTCGACCAGGCCAACTCGACCGGGCCAACTCGACCGGGCCAACTCGACCGGGCGCAGCCGGCCTGCGCGCCCGACCGTGGTCGCCGGCAGCCGCGCTGGCGCGAGGCCGCCCGCCAGCGTCTCTTAACGCTTTGATGTTTTGCAGAAGCCCTGCGGCGGGACGTCGAGGGCCGCGTTGAACTTGCTCGACAGGTTCTGGAAGGCGACCAGGCCGGTCAGTTCAACGATCGCGTCGTCGTCGAAATAGCGGCGCAGCCTGGCCATCGTCCCGTCGTCCACCCGCTGCGTCGAATCCGTCATTCGCTCGGCGTAATCCAGGACGGCCTGCTCCCGGTCGTCGAACAGGTCGCTGCCCCGCCAACCGGCGAGCGCTTCCACTTTCTCCGCAGCGATGCCGCGCTTCAGCAGCGTGGCGCTGTTGATGTCGATACAGAAAGCGCAGCCGTCGAGCTGTGAGACCCGCACCGTGACCAGGGCGCGGAGCGGCGGGTCGATCGGCGACGACCGCCGGTCGAGCGCGCCATAGAGCAGCGCCACCGCCGCGAACAGCCAGGGCGAGCGCCCCCACAGCAGTCCCGGTTCGAGCACGGCCCCATACTTGCGCCGCTGATTCCAGAAGAACGGGCGAAGAAGCCACGGGTATCGGGAGAGTGCTTTCGCCTCGACGCGCATGATCATCGTCTCGTCCGGCAGCGGGCCGCGGTCTTCGATATGACCGCCCGCCGGTCCCATGCAAGGGCGGCTTCGTTTCCGACGCGGGTGGCCGGGATGGCCGAATGCGCCTATCATCCCGCGTCATGACCCTGCGCGAACTCCGGTATCTCGTTGCCCTGGCCGATCACGGTCATTTCGGCCGGGCGGCGGAGGTCTGCCATGTCAGCCAGCCGACGCTGAGCACCCAGCTCAAGAAGCTCGAAGATGAGCTTGGTGTCGTCGTGTTCGAGCGCTCCAACAAGGCGCTCAACACCACGCCGCTCGGCCGGAAGATTGTCGATCAGGCGCGCCGCGTGCTCGCCGAAGTCGATGCGCTGGTCGACCTTTCCCGCGAAAGGACGGCGCCGCTGACCGGAACCCTGGCCCTCGGTGTGATCCCGACGCTCGGGCCCTATCTTCTACCCTGGCTGATGCCGGTGCTGGCTCGCAGCTATCCCGATCTCCGTCTCGTCCTTTACGAGGACCTTACGGATGATCTGCTGGACAGCCTGCTGGAGCATCGGATTGACGCCGCCCTTGTCGCTCTCCCCATCATCTAGCGGAAATTGACGGTTCGTCCCCTGTTCGACGAACCGTTTGTCTTTATCTGTCCGCGCCATTCTGCGCTTGCCGGATGCAAGGCGGTGACCGACGGCGATTTGCACGGCCAGAAGCTTCTGCTGCTCACCGACGGCCATTGTCTGCGCAATCAGGCTTTGGCGGTCTGCGGTCCCCACGAAGCGGCCTCGGGGGAGGATCACGCCGATTTCCGTGCCACCAGCCTCGAGACGCTGCGGCAAATGGTGGCGGCGGGCATGGGCTGTACGCTGTTGCCGGCACTTGCCGTCGGCAGGCCCGAAGATCAGCCTTTCGCGATCTGCTCGCTGGCGACGCGTGCGTCGCGGCGCATCGGCCTGGTGTGGAGAGAGACCTATCCCAAGCGCGAGGACATGGAGATTTTCGCCGCCCTGATTCGGGACCATCTGCCGCCGGAGGTCGAAGCCGTCTGAGAACCACCGATTGACCTCGTCAATCGATGCGATTTGAACAATCGATTTCCCTCTATTCCGAGCTTCCCCGATAGTGCTGAAGAGAAGACCGGCTTGGCCGCTTCCTGCGGACGTGCCGGCTGGGGGCACCGCTGACGCCTGCCGATGCTGACAGGACCATCGCTTCGGCGTTCGAGTGGAGCCTATGGCCAGACCAGGGGATAGAAGCAGATGGACGAAGAAAAACTGACCACGATTGCCGGCGTTCCGGTGCCGGATAACCAGAACGTCTTGACCGCCGGGCCGCGAGGCCCGCAATTGCTTCAGGACGTCTGGTTCCTAGAGAAGCTCGCGCATTTCGACCGCGAGGTGATTCCGGAACGGCGGATGCACGCCAAGGGGTCGGGTGCCTACGGTACGTTCACCGTGACGCACGACATAACGCCCTATACGCGGGCGAAGATCTTCTCCGAGATCGGCAAGAAGACGGAGCTGTTCGCGCGGTTCACCACCGTCGCCGGCGAACGCGGAGCGGCCGACGCCGAGCGCGACATCCGCGGCTTCGCGGTGAAGTTCTACACCGAGGAAGGCAACTGGGACATGGTCGGGAACAACACGCCCGTGTTCTTCATGCGCGACCCGCTGAAGTTTCCCGACCTGAACCACGCGGTGAAGCGCGATCCGCGCACCAACCTGCGCAGCGCCAGGAACAACTGGGACTTCTGGTCGTCGCTGCCCGAGGCCCTGCATCAGGTCACCATTGTCATGAGCGACCGCGGCATTCCGGCGACCTACCGCCACATGCACGGTTTCGGCAGCCACACCTTCAGCTTCATCAACGCTGCCAATCAGCGTTACTGGGTGAAGTTTCACTTCAAGTCGCAGCAAGGCATCAAGAATCTGACGGATGCCGAGTCCGAGGCGATCATCGGCAAGGACCGGGAGAGTCATCAGCGCGACCTGTACGACAGCATTGAGAGCGGCGACTTTCCCAAGTGGACGCTGAAAGTGCAGATCATGCCGGAAGCCGACGCCCCGAAAGTCCCCTATAACCCCTTCGATCTGACCAAGATCTGGCCGCACAAGGACTATCCGCTGATGGAAGTCGGCGTGATGGAGCTGAACCGCAATCCGGAGAACTTTTTTGCCGAGGTCGAGCAGTCCGCGTTCAATCCAGCCAACGTGCCGCCGGGGATCGGCTTCTCACCGGACAAGATGCTGCAGGGCCGGCTGTTCTCCTATGGCGATGCCCAGCGCTACCGGCTCGGTGTCAACCATCACCTGATCCCGGTCAACGCCCCGCGCTGCCCCGTGCACAGCTTCCACCGCGACGGTGCCATGCGGGTGGACGGCAACTACGGCAGCAGGCTCGCGTACGAGCCGAACAGCTACGGCGAGTGGCAGGAGCAGCCGGCCTACCGCGAGCCGCCGCTCAGCCTTGAGGGCGCCGCCGATCACTGGAACCACCGTCAGGATCAGGACTATTACTCGCAGCCGCGGGCCCTGTTTCAACGGATGGGCCCGGAGCAGCAACAGGCGCTGTTCGACAATACCGCCCGGTCCCTCTGCGGAGCTCCGAAGGAAATTCAGATGCGCCATATCGGCAATTGTCTGAAGGCCGATCCGGCCTACGGCAAGGGCGTGGCGGCCGCTCTCGGGATTCCGGAAAGCGAACTTCCTGACTGAGGTCGCCGGTCTTTTCTTTTCGCCACGGCAGAAACCCCTATGATCCGATCCGCGTGGACGGGAGCAGGAGAAAGCCGTGGAGAAAGTGACACGAGAAGCGGTCCTCCGGTACCATTCGGAGGGCCGCAGCGGCAAAATCGAGGTTGTTCCCTCGAAGCCGAGCCTGACCCAGTACGACCTCAGCCTCGCCTACACCCCAGGAGTGGCCATCCCGGTCCGGGAGATCGCCGAGAATCCCGAACTCGCCTACGAGTACACGACCAAGGGCAACCTGGTCGGCGTCATCAGCAATGGCACCGCCATCCTCGGTCTCGGCAACCTCGGACCCCAGGCCAGCAAACCGGTGATGGAAGGCAAGGGGCTGCTGTTCAAGCGCTTTGCCGATATCGACGTCTTCGACATCGAGATCGACGCCACCGATCCGGAGGACATCATCCGGATCGTCCGGGCGCTGGCGCCCACCTTCGGCGGCATCAATCTGGAGGACATCAAGGCGCCGGAGTGCTTCACCATCGAACAGCGCCTGAGCGAGCTGGTCGACATCCCGGTCTTTCACGACGACCAGCACGGCACGGCGATCATTGTCGCGGCAGGCCTGCTCAACGCCCTGGACCTCACCGGCCGCAAGATTCAAAACGTCAAGGTCGTGTTCAGTGGCGCCGGAGCCGCCGGCATCGGTTGCGCTGAGTTGCTGGTGCGGGCAGGCGTGCCGCGCGAGCACGTCTGGCTGTGCGACAAGGACGGGGTCGTCTTCAAGGGCCGCGTCGATAACATGAACCCCTACATGGAGCGGTTCGCACAGGAGACCGAGGCGCGGAAGCTGCGCGAGGCCATCGTCGGCGCCGACGTGTTCATCGGCGTTTCGGCGGCGGGCGTGCTCACCAAGGACATGGTGCAGAGCATGGCGGCCCGGCCGATCATTTTCGCCATGGCCAACCCCGATCCGGAAATCACCTACGAGGACGCCAAGTCGGCCAGTCCCGACGCGATTATCGCCACCGGCCGCAGCGACTATCCCAACCAGGTCAACAACGTGCTGTGCTTCCCCTTCGTCTTCCGGGGGGCGCTTGACGTGCGGGCGCGGCAGATCACCGATGGCATGAAGCTGGCGGCCGCCCGGGCGCTGGCGGCACTGGCCCGGTCCGACGTGCCGGACTCGGTGCTCAAGGCCTATGGGACGGACAGCCTGCTGTTTGGCCCGGACTACATCATTCCCAAGCCGGTGGATCCGCGGGTGCTGCTCTGGGTGGCGCCGGCGGTGGCGCAGGCGGCCATGGCGGAGGGAGTCGCCCGCAAGCCGGTGGATTCGACGAGCTACCGGGAGCAGCTCGAGGGCCGGCTCGGCAAGGACTGGGCGCTGATGCGGACGATCTTCAACAAGGCCCGCACCGCGCCCAAGCGCATCGTCTTCGCCGAAGGAGAAGAGGCAAAGATCATCCGCGCCGCCGCCGAGGTCCAGGATCAGGGCCTGGGTGAGCCTATCCTGATCGGCAACCAGAGCGTGATCGAGAAGACGATCGCCGAGCTTGGCCTGGACTATCGGCCGAAGGTGATGGACCCCCATCTTTCGCCCCGCGCCGAGATGTACGCCAAGATCCTCTTCCGGCATCGCCAGCGCAAGGGCATCACCCTGCCGGAGGCCCGCGAGATGGCGCGCCGGCCCAATTACTTCGGCCTGCTGATGGTGCAGAGCGGTGACGCCGATGCCTTCATCTCCGGCCTGACCACCAACTATGTCGAGGCGCTCCACCCGGCCTTCCAGGTGGTGGGCACCCGCCCAGACGTGCGGCGGGCGGCGGCCCTGTTCATCATGATCATCCGCGACCGCGTCTTTTTCTTCGCCGACTGCGCCGTCAACATCTCGCCATCGGCCGAGGATCTCGCGGCGATCGCCGAGCTGTCGGCCGAGGTGGCGACCAATTTCGACATCGGCACGCGCATCGCCATGCTGTCCTTCTCGAACTTCGGCAGCGTCGCCCATCCCAACCCGCAAACCGTCGCCCGGGCGGTCGAGATCCTGAGGAAGCGCCAGCCCTCGCTGCACGTGGACGGCGAGATGACGGCCGACGCCGCCGTCGTCCCGGAACTGATCGACCGCCTCTACGCCTTCAGCCGGGTCCGCGAAGCCAACGTGCTCATTTTCCCCGATCTCAACGCCGCCAATACGTCCTATCAGCTGATGCAGCGGCTGGGCGGCGCCGAGGCGATCGGGCCGGTGCTGATGGGCATGGCGCGCGCCGTCCACATCCTGCTGCCAAGCCACGACGTCCGCGACATCGTCAACATGGCCGCCATCGCCGCCGTCGATTCCCAGATGCGCGCGTTGGCCTGAGAACGCGTGCCGGCCTTCAGACCCTACGGGGCGGGTCCGCTTCTCCGCCGGCGGCGCCTTCCGCTGCCAATCGACGACGAATGACGACACCGTTCGCCGGGAGGCGTGCGGGAGATGCCGGCTGGGAGCCGATCTGAGCCGGAAAAAACACCTAACTCATTGATATTATTTTTATACACCGGCAACAGCGTCGGAATCTGTCGTCAAATATCGTCATTTGTCGTCACAATCGCGGCCACCCTCCGCCCGACACCCGCGTGAGACTTAAATTCTTGCCACGCGACAACCCTGTCCAACAATCCACCAACTCAGGGGAGACAACGCTGCATAAAGGGACGTTTGCGGTCCGGTCTTGCTTACGGCCGCTTTGCCTCGGCTATCGACCTCACGCCGAATCCTTGCGGGCTCCAACCATGCGGACTAAGCTTAGTTTGGTCAGCCCGCATGAGGCGCCATGAAAACCGTCAACATCCACGAGGCAAAGACGCATCTGTCCCGTCTGATCGAGGATGTCTCGGCCGGTGAGGAAGTCATCATCGCCCGCAACGGCAAGCCGGTTGCGCGGCTGCTACCGGTGATCGCGCGCTCTCGTCCCCGTCGCCCGGGACAATGGCGCGGGAAGGTCTGCCTTGGCGCCGACTTCGACGCGCCACTACCGCCCGCCCTGGCGACCGCCTTCGGCGCCGGCGAATGAACCTGCTCCTCGACACGCACGTGCTGCTGTGGTGGATGGCGGACGATCCGGCGCTTGGCGACCAGGCGCGCGACGCGGTGGCCAATCCGGGAAACGGCGTGTGGGTGAGCGCGGCTTCGGCCTGGGAGATCGCGATCAAGGCCGGTCTCGGACGCCTGACCCTGCCAGGTCCGGTGGCCAAGGTGCTGCCGGCGGCCCTGGTCGAAAGTGAGTTCTCGCCGTTACCGATCACTGTCGAACAT
>DAIQPV010000385.1:0-1978 GCA_036787145.1 Rhodospirillales bacterium | reverse complement strand
CCCTCGCCGCCCCTTGTCCGCCCTTCGAGACCAGCAACGAGACGACGTTTTCCTGGCGGGGTTCGAGCTCGGCCGTGTCCTGCATGAGGATGAAACGCTCGTGGTTCGGGATTGCCGTCAGCATCGTGTTGAGAAAGGTCGTCTTGCCGGTGGAGGTGCCACCCGAGATCAGCATGCTGCGATGATTGGCGGCTGCCAGCTCCAGAAAAGCCCGCGCCTTTCCGATCCGCAACAATCGCGAGAGCTCGATATCAACATCATCGAGATAATCGTCACCGGTGACCTTGGTGAAACGGAAGGCGCCCGCTTCCTCATAGTCGTTGAGGTCGAACCGTCGGATGAACTGCTTGCGGATCGAGAAAGCGTGACCGGTTGCCGAGGTCGGGCTCAGAACAAACTGAACGCGCTCGCCGCCTGTCAGTGTCGCCGACAAAAGTGGATTCTCCGCATTGATCGTCTGCTTTGTGAAGGAAGCGGCGCGAGACGCCATGTGGCGGATGACATCCTGGTCCAGTCCGGAGATTTCATGGCGCACCATCCGGAGCTGGCCGATCTTCTCCAGCCAGACTTCGTTGCTGCGCTGGCAAGAGATTTCGACGACAGCGGGGTCGTCGAGGAACAGCCGGATCGGCTCGAGCGCCTCGGTCAGAAAGTGCTGTTCGGCGGAAATCTGGGGGCGGGCATTCATTTGCCGTATCTCACTTTGCGCAACCGCTCGAACTCTTCGCGCACCGGGTCAGGATAGAGGCCGGCAAAATCGAGATCGCGCGTCACGAAGACATTGATATCGGAGCCCTGCGGAATGTGAATGGTCGGACGGATGTTGCGGGAATCCTCAAACGCCGTTGCTGCCATTTGCTGGATACCCGATGCAATGGTTTCTGCGGCTATCGAGCGGGCGCGGTCCTGAGAACTTTCCCCATTATCCTGCGGGATACGGGTGACCGTGCCGTTGTCGTTAACGATGGTGATGTAGCTGTCTTCCTTCTGGCCAAGCTGCGCGATGTACTGTGTCGCGCCGCCGATCAGCGTCATCAGCGCCGGCGGTCCGAACCGCTCCCAATTCTTTCTGTCGACCATGCCGGTCATGCCCGAACGGCCAAGACGGTCCGTCCCATAGGAACCGAGCTGCACCGAGACGCCGTCGCCGCGGATCATCCGCGTCCAGACAATCAGGATCCGCTCCTGCCCCCTCTGGACGCCGGACTTGTAATCACCGATCAGCGAGGATCCGGCGGGGATAAGAATACGACGGCCATCGAAGGAATAGACGTCCTCACGCACAATCCCCTTCACCATCCCGGCGAGATCGGAGTTGATGGCTGTTTCGAGCGTACCGCGGATCATCGTGCCCTGCGGTATCCAGGCATCGGTACGGCGATTTTCTGTGGCGGCCGACACCTCCACCCCCTGTCCGCCCATCGCCTTCAGGAAGGCCCGATCGCCATCGACAGCCCCGCCGCCATCTCCAGTAACGGTATTTGATGCACTGGCCGTGCTACTCGCCCCAAACGGACCTGCGCCAGCAGCGTCGGACGACGTCGCCGAAGCGCTTCTCGTCTGGTCGGATTGGTCGAAGACCATGGCGGAGGAGCGGACGCGCTCCAGCAACTTCGCCTTCCGCTCCAGCTCAATGCATTTCGGGTCGTCGGGATTTTTGCCCCGGGAGCAATCGATGTCCGCAGGCGGTGCGACAGGAGCTGAGGCCGGCACCCGCGGCGCCGGTGGTGGCGGAGGCGGAGGTGGTGCTGCGGGGACTTCGACCGTGGGCAGCGGTGGCGGTGACGGCGTCCGGAACCCTTCATTTCTCGGTGTCTGGACCGGCCGGAATTCCTCGCGAGGGGTCGTGTCGATCGGCGGCTCTGCCTCCCCACCCGCCAGAAGGAAATACAGGACGACACCAACGCCGGCGATGCTGGCGACGACTGCAAACGGGCGCATGAGGCCTATACCACCGCGCCTGACCTGTCCGCCGATG
>DAIQPV010000384.1:0-1984 GCA_036787145.1 Rhodospirillales bacterium | reverse complement strand
GGGAAGTCGAGAATCTCCTCGAACTCGGCCATGAAGTGGACCTGGCTGCCGCGTTCCAGGATGTTCACGCCCTTCTTGGTGGCAATCACCGGATCGCCATCGAAGTAGGCGGCGCGTTGCTCGAACTCGGTGAAGTCCTCGACCGTCTTCAGGGCCCGCTGCGAGCCGAACAGCCGCTGGATGTTCACCCCGCGGAGCGGAGGCGTGTCGATCCGGTGGCGGAACTCCTGCGGGCGAATGTCGCCGACGAGGTGCGTCGAGGCGTTGGTGTGGCCGTTGACGTGGCAGTCGAAGCAGGTCACGCCCCGGCTTGCCAGCACGGTCCGCCGGTCATCCGTCTGGTTAAACTGCTGTTGCGGGAACGGCGTCACCAGCAGCCGCAGGCCTTCGATCTGCTTCGGATTCAGAATGCCGTTGAACAGCTCGAAGTAGTTCATGATGGTGACGAGCTGTCCCTTGGAGACGTCGCCCAGATCCGGGCGGGTGGTCAGGTAGATCGCCGGCGGAAACTCCGGGATCAGGTGATCGGGAAGGTCAAAGTCGAGATCAAAGCGGGTGAGATCCCGTCCTTCCTGCTTCTTGATCTCCTCGATATGAAACTTCGGAAACACCATCCCGCCTTCCGCCTGGTTGGGGTGCGGCAGCGGTAGGAAGCCCTTCGGAAACGCTCCCTTATCGCGGATTGCGTCCGGCGTCATCTTTGCCAGATCATCCCAGGTGGTGCCGGCCGGAAGCTTGACCCGCACCCCTTCCTGAAGCGGCTTGCCGCGCGACATGGTCACTCCGGCGGCCGGACGATCGCTGAGATCGTAGCGCTCCTCCAGCAGTTGCTGCTGCCGCTTGGCAATGTCAGGCTTCGCCGCCTTCATGCGGTTCATAATTGTGGAGAAGTCTTCGGTGATGGCGACGGGTGCGTAGCTGGTGGGATGTTCTGCCTGTGCGCCCGATGCTGTCAGGCTCGCCGCCAGGGCGACGGCCAGCCCCGCATGGCGGAAACACGCTGTTGGGCAAATCATATTTTGAGCTCCCTTCTTGGTTGATTTTTGTGGGCTATTTTCCCCTAATGAAACGAGGCTCGATTCGGCTGATCAAGGCCTCGACCTAACTATCTAACCGTTGATTCTATTCTCCATTTTTGCCCATCGCAACGCACTTGCATTGGTCATGCGGGCCGTCCGGCACCGGCTCTGGGCGCGAAGCAGGTTCCCATACGGCTAACGTTGTATGCCGAGAAAGTCGCGCGCCCTGTGATCCGCGTGGTGTGCGTTATTGACCGGACCGGCCGGGCGCGCTGGCTTACGCCTCGTTGCTCAGCAGGATCGAGCCGACCAGGCCGACGAGCGCCGCTTTCGGGCCCCAGGCGGCGAACCAGGGCGGCAGGAGCCCGGTTTCGCCCATGGCGAAGGCGACGCCGTCCAGGGCGAAAAACAGGAAGCCGACACCGATGGCGGCCAGGAACAGAGTTGCGAACACGCCCGTGCGACGAAACCGCTGCGCCAGCGAAACCGCCAGCAAGACCATCAAGGTCGGCGTCAAGCTCGCGGCCACGCGCGATTGCAACCAGGTATCGAAGCGGTAACCCGGACGCTGTCCGTAGCCTTCGTTGCGAATCAAACCAAGCAACTGGCGGCTGGTCAAATCCCCGTTGTCACTGACGATCAGCGGCAGCGCCGCCACGTCGATCGCGCCATCCCAGAACAGTTCCGGGACCTGCGACGTGGTGGCGGCACCGGTGTCCACCCGGCGGACGTCGTAGAGCTGCCAGCCGCCATTCCGGGGCTCCGCACGAGAAGCATCGAGCCGTTCGAGCAACCGCCCCTGAGCGTCGCGGCGAAAGATCGTAATACTGTGGAGTTCGCCGGAAGGCCCGGCCCGTTTTGGCGTGCGCACCACATCGGTGCCGCTCACCATCCAGGCGAGCTTGCCATCGTCGGCGAGAATCCCGGTCTTGCGGGCCTCCCCCACGTCCCACGCCCGCAGCGAC
>DAIQPV010000049.1:0-13005 GCA_036787145.1 Rhodospirillales bacterium | reverse complement strand
GTCCACCTTCGGCTCGAAGCCCTCCAGATATTTGGTCGAGCCGCCGGCGGCGATCGTCGCCAGCGTGCGCCCGTGGAACGCCCCGCTGCAGGTGATCACCCGATAGCGCTCCGGGGCGCCGGCGACCACATGCTGATACTTGCGCGTCAGCTTCAGCCCGCACTCGATGGCCTCAGCGCCGGAGTTGCAGAAGAAGGCGGCGTCGGCAAAGCAGGCCGCCACCAGCCGTTCCGCCAGCCGCTCCTGGTCGGGAACGCGATAGAGATTGGAGCAATGCCACAGCCGGCGCGCCTGCCCCGTCAGCGCCTCGACCAGGTGCGGATGCGCGTGGCCCAGGACCGTCACGGCGACCCCGCCGCCGAAATCGAGAAAGCGACGCCCGTCGCTTGCATGGAGCCAAGCGCCCTCGCCGCGCTCGAAAGCAACGTTGAACCGGTCGTAAGTCCGCATCACCGCCGAGCTCATCGGCGCCTCCCCTCAGTCCCGCCACCCGTGACGACGGGCCCGAAACAGCACGGGCCGGTGCGCTCCACCGGCCCGTATCGCGAAAAAGAACGTTATGTTTTTCCTGAGCCGGCTTGTCAACGCCTGCTCTCCCCGCGACACTGGGCCGGGACCATTGGGCTGGCACCGCAGGCCATCGCGGCTGCGGCAACCGGGGGCAGGACGTGGGCCAGGATGTTCTCTCTGCTCTGATCGGCACGGCGACCGGCGTCGTGCTGGCAATTGTCAGCAGCCTCATCATTCCGCTGGTCATCAGGCGGCAGGAAAAGCGGGAGCAGCGGCGCAGCATTCACGAGAAGTATGCCCAGCCGTTGGCCGCCGATGCGGTCAATCTGCTGTGGCGGCTCGATGAAATCCTCTTTCGGGGCCGCTCGCAGTATCTTCGCGACGAAGCGCCGGCGACCGCCTTCAACGTCTACAAGCGGATCAGCACCTGCTACCGGCTTGCGGTCCTGCTGGGGTGGGTACGCGCGATTGAGCTTGAGCAGTCCTACCTCTTCTTCGGCGAGGGCGCTTCAGTCGAGGACCTGCGGACGGCGGTTATCGACCTGAAATCGGCTCTCGCCGACTCGCCGCACGTCGAGACGCACGTCCTGCGCGGGTTGGCCGGACTGTGGAAGCTGGAGCTTCCCGAGGATCCCGGCGCCGTCGCGCGTGCCGCCGCCTCTGGCAACGCCGAGATGCAACACGTCCTCGCCGAATTCGGTCTGATCAACCATCGCGATCTACCCACTCTGGAGGATGCGAAGCAGGTTCAGGTCGTCCAGCGGATGTCGCGCTCAATTACATCGGCCCTCGGTCTTCCGTCGCTGGACGACGCCGCCGTCCGAGCCACCTGCCCGGAGGCGATCGCACGGATGTCTGTCAAGCAGGCCTGGATCTATCGCGACTGGCAGCAGGCGATCGGCACGCTGATGATCCGCCCGATCGACGAAGCCGCCAGGCGTTTCGATGTCATCGACTACGGCACCTTTGAGCGCCTGTTTGCCCGTGCGGATGGCGAGGAACGGCCGTGGATGGAGCGGCTGGAGGCGGTGGTCGTCGGCATCGATGTCGCCACCGCGGATCCCGCGGACTTTCGGGTGTCACAATTGCGCGCTGTCGCCCGCGCCCTGGCGGCGCTGGTCTGCGCCATTGAACGCCTGGATCTGGAGCGGCGCATTCTCGACCCCAAGGCGTGCCAACTGGCCCGCAAACTGCACGCCACGATTCCGCCGCGGGATGCGGGGTAAAGAGCTCACGCCTTCAGCTTGTAGCCAGTGGCGAACATCCGGTGGCAGAGAATCCACAGCGCCGCGCAGGAGGCCGCGAGCACGGCCATGCCAAGCGTCGTATTCATGTCGGCGCGTCCGGTCCAGCCATAACGAAAACCATCGATCATGTAGAAGAACGGATTGAGGTGGGCGAGCGTCTGGAAGGACGGGGGCAGCCGCTCCACCGAATAGAAGGTGCCGGAGAGGAACGACAGCGGCACGACAATGAAGTTGGTCACCGATGCAATGTGATCGAACTTGTCCGCCCAGATGCCGCCCGCCAGTCCCAGCAACGACAGCAGGAGCGATGCGGCAAAGCCGAAGTACAGCAGCACCGCTAAGCTGTGGATGCTCACCGTGACAAAAAGGGAAACTGCAAGCGAGGCGACCAGGCCGACGATAAGGCCGCGGGTCGCACCTCCCATCGCCATGGCCAGCGTCAGCTCGTGCGCCGTCAGGGGCGGCATCAGGGTATCGACGATGTTGCCCTGAACCTTGGCAATAACGATCGATGAGGAGGTGTTGGCGAAGGCGTTCTGGGTGATCGCCATCATCACCAGCCCGGGCGCGAGGAACTGCAGGTAGGCCGTGTTCCCTCCCGGCGAGTCTCCGGCGTGGCCCAGCGCCAGCGCGAAAATCGCGAGGAACAGCAAGGTGGTGACCACGGGAGCCACGATCGTCTGGTTGTACACCTTGAGAAAGCGGCGGACCTCCCGCCAGTAGAGCGTCCACAAGCCGAGCCAGTTATTGCCGCGGCCGATCGCTGCCGCCTCGTCAGGATCCACGCGCGCCACCATTCCATCCGACCGCCACCGCATCAGGGTGCGACGGCGAACGAAAAAAGTCCAGAAACACCGACCGGGCACAACGCGGCGTAGGAACGCGGCCGACTGCGCCTAAGCTCGGTTGTTTTTTCAGAATAAGTAGGGTTGTTTTCTCGCAATGCTGCCGTTAGGATCCTTAATGAAAACTGGATGAACGTCATTGCCGCCCGCGGGACAACGCAGTTGAGCGTGCGCGAGATTGGATAGGGCGTTCGAAAGAGGTCACGGCCATCGGCCGTCAGCTGAAGCAGCGCCGTTCCCGCAGCGGTAGCTGCTTTTTTTTGGCCAGCAGCCGCCGGCTTCCCTCAGCTTGGCAACAGGGACGTCTTTGCCGCCAGCTTCTCCTCCGGCGTGTCAGCTCGCCGGCCGGATGAACCGCTCGTCTCCGGCGACGCCGGCGCCGGCTCGGGCGACGCCGGTGGCTGCGGCGAACGCTCGTCCGGCCGGGTGCTGGTCACTTCCACATGCAAGGGCATCGTCTCGCCGCGCTTGTCCATGTCGAGCTGGATCGTCCGCTGCGGGAACGGGAACTCGATCCCCAGTTCATCGAACCGCTTTTTCATCCGGCGATTGAACTCCCGGCCGACCACCCACTGCTTGATTGGCCGGGTCTTGATCCTTGCCTTGATGATCACGGCGGAATCGGCGAACTGATCGAGGCCGAGAACCTCGAGTGGCTCAAGTATATCAGCAGCGAACTGCGGTTCCCGACGCATCTCCTCGACGATCTCCTGACACACTCTTCCCACCTGGTCGGTGTCCGACCGGTAGGCGACGCCGATGTCGAGCAGGTAATAAGAAAACAGCTTCGTCATGTTGGTGACGGTATCGACCGAGCTGAACGGTACGGTGTGCACGTTTCCTGAGAGGTCGCGGAGGCGGATCGAGCGGATCGACATGTCCTCGACGAGTCCGCCGATGCCGGCCACGGTGACCACGTCGCCCACCGCCAGAGCATCCTCCACCAGCATGAAGATGCCCGTAATGACATCCTGCACCAGCTTCTGTGCACCGAAGCCGACGGCGAGGCCGACGACACCGGCACCGGCGAGCAGAGGGGCGATGTTCACCCCCAGCTCCGAGAGCGTAATCATCGTCACCATGATCAGGAGAAACACGAACAGCGCCTTGCGCAACAGCGGAAGGAGCGTGCGAACCCGCGCGCTGTGCTGCGACGAGCTTTCCGCGCTGCTGCTGCTGTCCTCCAGGTATCGGGCAATGGCGTTGCTGGCCAGTTCCCAGAAGACGATGGCGAACACGATGACCATACCGATGCTGAGGGTGGCGCTGACGGCCCGCTGACCCCACGGGCGCCGCAACAGCGACCACACATCGACGCTCCACACCTGGAGCAGCAAAGCCACGGCGCAGGCCAGCACAAGCAGCCGCAGCGCCCCCGCCGCCACCGGAAGGTAGGTACCGGCGCGCCGATGGAAGGGCGACGTTTGCGGCGCCCGCTTTGAGGCATCCGCGACCCTCGCCAGCAACCTCCGCGCTCCGAGCAGCAGCAGCCAGGTACCGGCCAGGACGAGCACCGACAGCAGCGTCGCGTGGAACATGAACGTAAAGCCGCCCTCGATGCCGAATGCAGCAACGGCGAAGAATCCGATGATGTAAGCGATCGCCAGCACGTGCCAGACAGTAGCCAGCCCGGACAGGAACTGCGCCGTGCCGAGCCGCTGCGAGGCTGATTTGGAACAATCACGCAGCCAATCCGAGACTTTGCGCCGCTGCCGGAGCACGAAGACCACGGCGAGGCCGGCGAAAATCAGCCCGAGCACGGTGAAAAGCGCTTCCGCACCCGGTCGCGGCAGACCCAGCAGGAACACGGCGGCAATGAAGAAATAGCCGATGACGCCGAGATTCACAAAACGCCGGCACCAGACGTAAAGGTCTTGCGCCGTTGCGTCGGACAGTGGCAGCAGGCGCAATCCTGCCGACGTCGGCGCCAGGAGCAGCCGTGCAACGATCATCAGCCCGCTGGCAAGAAGATAGGCATTGACGAAATGGAGGCCGACGGCCCGCACCTTGGCGGTTGGTTCCAGAACGATTGCGGCGGCGTAGCCGGCGGCGGCAAAGGCAGCGAGCGGGAACAGGTCCAGGAGCAACCGGGCCGCAACCGCAAGAAGCCGCGCGATGCCGTGACGCCCTGCCGTGGCGTCGAGCCTGCGTCGGGATCCGGTCAGCAACCAGCGCACCAGGAATTCCGCCGCCCAGCCGGCGACGAAGAGGCCGAAGAACCCCATCGCCTCGTGCAGCCCCCGGCTGCGCCCCACGGGATCGTTCAGCTCGCGCTGCAGTCGCTCGACAAAGGCTGGCCAGTCCCCGAAATAGTCCCGGACGTCGCCGATCGCTTCGTCGGCATAGTCGGCAGTTCCTGCGGCGTAATGAAGCACGCGCTCGCCAATGTTCAACGGCTGCTCCGCGCTCTGCGTTTTTTCCCTCGCCGCGATCAGCGCGCGAATCTGCGAAATCAGCGTGTTGCGCTGGCCTTCATCTCCCAACGTCGCCGCCAGCGCCTTCAGATCGTCGACACTCACCTCCGCAGGAGCCGATTGGCCGGATAGGGCCGGAGTGATCTGCGCGGCGGCCGGAGCGGCCAACGCAACCCACGCGCAAAAGATCTGAAGGGCGAGCACAAGCGGGAGACTGGCGAGCGTGGTACGGATCGGTCGCATGGCACCTTACGAGCAGGCGAGAGACTGGTGTTTCGGTAGAACTGCCGGCGCCGGCCGGCGCGCACCACCCTGGCAGGACGGCATCCGGGTATCAGCGTTTCCAACGCATCCGTCCGGGTCGCCCGCTCCCCTTTATCACACTCCTCGTGGTTCGCGATCCCGCTGTATCCATCCTGCCGTGCCCACGCACAGGGTTTGCGCGATTCCCTGACCAAGATGTGATTGCCATTGACACGCCTCGCGGGCCGGCTCACCTCAGAAAGATGGCGATGCGACAGGCAAATGGGCTCCACGGTCTTGACCGCCGCACGATGATCGCAGCGTCGCTTGTCGGCTCGGCCGTGGTGCTGCTGGGCAACACCGCGGCTGCGGCCGCGGTGTTGTCGCCGACACCGGCGCAGACCACCGGTCCCTTTTATCCGGTCGATTTCCCGCTCGACGCAGACGCCGACCTCTTGATCGCCTCGGGTGACGCAACGATGGCGCAGGGAACGCCGACGCATGTGATCGGCCACGTTCTTGATCGCGATGGCCAGCCAGTGCGCGGAGCCCGCGTCGAGATCTGGCAGTGTGATGCGTTCGGCCGCTACCACCATCCGCGCGATGGCGGTGGCGCCGACCCCAATTTCCAGGGGTTCGGAGCGGCCACCGCCAATGCCGAGGGCGCCTGGCGGTTTCGCACGATCCGCCCGGTGGCCTATCCCGGGCGGACGCCGCATATCCATTTTTCCGTGCTGCCGCCGGGCGGCGAGCGGTTCACGACGCAGATGTATGTGGCCGGCGAACCGCAGAACGACACCGATTTCGTGCTGTCGGGCGTCCGCGATCCGGAGGCCCGGGCTCGGTTGGTCGTGCCGCTGATCCCGGCCGACGATGTGGTGGAGGCCGGCGCCCTGCTCGGCCGCTTCGAGATCGTGCTTGGCGAAGTCTGAACACAGCGCAGGCAAAATCGTGGGTGTCGCCGGCCGCCATGCTATCCAGCCGCCCTGGATCCGGCTTAGACTTGAGGCGAGGATCGCAGGCTGCGGCGAAATCGATGAGAGACGGAATGCAGGTTGACGAAGCCGACGATGCCGTTGCCTGGAGCGCCTTTTGCGAGGCGCTCGATTTTGGCGCCCTGGTGCCGGAGGCTTACGAAGCCTATCGGCCGGCGGTCATCGAGGGGCTGATCTTTTTTCTGAAGAACCTCGACGGCGACAGGACGGCCGACCTCCTCGCAGATCAGTTGCTGGTGCCGGAAGAGGCCGGGGTCGCGGAGCGGATCGTGGCGATCGCCCGCCATTGCCCCGCCCTGCACAAAATGGGGCAGGTGCTGGCCCGCGATCACCGGCTCCCGCCGGAGTTCCGCGCGTTGCTGCAAAAGCTCGAGTCGATGCCGTCGTCGCTTGACACCGACGAGGCGCGGGCGCTGGCGGAGGGCGAACTCGGGCCGCTGCAAGAACTGGGCATCCGGATCGATGAGCCACCGCTGGCGGAAGCCAGCGTTGCCGTCGTCATACCTTTCAGTGGCGAAGCGGTCTCCGGAGGAAACGGCCGCGGCGTCCTCAAGTTGCTGAAGCCGGGCGTCGAGAAGAAGCTGGAGGAGGAACTCGACATCCTGCAGCGACTAGGCGCCTTGCTGGACGAGCATTGCGAGGCCTACCATCTGCCGCGCATCGCTTATGAGGAGACCTTCCTGGACGTCCGCGATCTGCTCGCCCGCGAAATCCAGCTCGACCACGAACAGACGAACATGCGCCAGGCCCGCGCCGCCTGGGCCGGCCTCACGTCCGTGGTTATCCCCGAGGTCTACCCGATCTCGACGCCGCGGGTTACGGCGATGCAGCGGATCGACGGGGGCAAGGTGACCGAAACCGCGACGCTGCCGCGCCGCGCCCGGCGGCGGATGGGCGACCTGATTGTCAGGGCGATGATCGCGCAGCCGCTGTGGTCAACCGGAGAGGTAAGCCTTTTTCACGCCGACCCGCACGCCGGCAACCTCTTCCGCACCAACGACGGCAAACTCGCCATCCTGGATTGGAGCCTGGTCGGCAGCCTGAGCAAGCAGGACCGCATCGCGCTGACGCAGCTCGTCCTGGGCGGCTTTACCCTGGATGCTTCGCGCGCTCGCGCGGCGATCGACGCACTCTCGCAGAGCCGGAGCGACACAGCCGCCCTGGACGCGCTGATCGCGCAACGGATGGGCCGCCTACGAGAGGGCGAGTGGCCCGGAATTTCCTGGGTAACCGACCTGCTGGACGACGCGGCGACGAGCGCGCGCTGCCATTTCGGGGCTAACCTGCTGATGTTTCGCAAGGCCCTGCAGACGCTGGAGGGCGTTGTCGCCGACGTCTCGCCCGATTGCAAGCCGGGGCGCGTGCTCACGGTTTCGCTGCTGCGGATGCTGGCCGCGGAGTGGGGCAACCGGGCGTTCGCTTTTCCGTCTTCGCGCCACTTCGCGACGCATCTCTCCAACCTGGATCTGACGCAGCTGTGGGCGTCCTCCCCGCTGATCGGGCAGCGGCAGCTCTACGGCCTGGGCAGCGCCATTCCTCGGCTGCGGCGCCCTGCTCCCGCGCAGTAGGCTTTCGCCCTCACTCCAGCAGCGCCTCGTCGCCGCGCGCCGGATCGAGACGCAGGGGTGCTGCGGCTGGGGTGGGGGCAGACGCTGCGGCCTCCTGCCCAGGTTGCTGCGCAAGTTCCTGCAACGGCCACTCGACAATGAAGCCGCCGTTGCCGCCGCCTGAGCGCAGCGCCGACTGCGGCAGGACCAGCCGCTCGCGCAGCAGGCCGAACAGCCGGCGGCGGATGACAACGAGGAATACGATGCCGCCTGTGGCTTGGTGCAAGAGGACACGATCGATAATCCCCAGACGCCGGCCCGTCGTGGAAAACACCGGAATGCCCTTGAGGCCCTCAGAATCCGCCAGGATATGCTCGCCCCTGACAGCCTCGACGTCGTCACCCCGCACCGCGTTAGAGCCCCGATGAGTTTATTCTTGCCTTTTACGTGGACGGCTGCGAACCCGATCACTGCGCCGCCCCGGCCGCGCCAATTTTTTCGCGGGTTACCGGTGCATCGTGTGGTACCGGGCGTTCGGCATCATGTCGAAGCCGTGCGCCATGCGGTTCGAATAGTTGAAAAAGGCCACCACATCGCAGATGTCGAAGATGTCGTCGTTGCTGAAGCCGACGATGCGAAGACCGTCGCGGTCGCCCTCACCGATGTCGTGCGGGTTTAGCGTCAGCTTCCAGGCGAAATCGAGCATGGCTCGGGTGCGCGCGTCGAGCTCCGCCACCCGGTAGTTCATCACCATCATTTCGCCCAACTGCGGATCGCCGGACAGTTCGCGTACCGCCTCGCCGTGAGCGACCAGGCAGTAGTAGCACCGGTTCGCCGAAGAGACGACGACCGCGATCATCTCGCGCTCCAGCTTGCTGAGCCGGGTCGTCTCCTCGTCGAGCATCAGAAGGTTGTAGAAGGCGGTGAACGTGCGGAATTTTTCAGGATGGCCGGTATAGGCCCGCAGCACATTCGGCACCAGGCCGAGCTTTTCGGCGCACTTGCCGAAATACTTCAGAATGTCGGCATCGAGGCTCTCCTGATCGGGAAGGTCGATGCGAACGATATGGTCCGGTTGCGGCATGGTCTCAGTCCTCTCCCGGGATTGCTTTTCTCCACGGTACACGAGGATCGATCGGAAACCCAGGGCGATGCTGCGCTGCGAAAAACGCGCCGGCGTCGTTCAGGCGGGGAGCGGCAGGCCGCCGAAATCCGCGGCCCGTTCGAGGACAGCCGCCGTTCGCAGCACCGTTTCCTCGTCGAACGGCCGGCCGACGAGTTGCAGTCCCAGCGGCAGCCCTCGGCCGCTGAGACCCGCCGGCACGGAGATGCCCGGCAGGCCGGCGAGGCTGGTCGGGACGGTGAAGACGTCGTTGAGGTACATGGTGATCGGGTCGTCGGCGTTGTCGCCGATGGCAAACGCGTCGGACGGCGCGGTGGGTGTCAGGATCACATCCACCTGCTCGAACGCCTGCGCAAAGTCCCGCGCGATCAGCGCCCGAACCTGCTGCGCCTTGCGGTAGTAGGCATCATAGTACCCGGCCGAGAGCACGTAGGTGCCGATCAGGATGCGCCGGCGCACCTCGGCACCGAAGCCTTCCCCCCGCGTGTTCATGTACATCTCGTCGAGTGTCTCGCCCGGCACCCGCAGCCCGAAGCGCACCCCGTCGTAGCGGGCGAGGTTGGAGGAGGCCTCCGCCGGCGCGATGATGTAGTACGTGGCGAGCGCGTAGCGGGTGTGTGGCAGCGAGACGTCGCGGATCTCCGCGCCGGCCTCGCGCAGCCAGGCTTCGCCCTGCCGCCAGAGATCGTCGATCTCCGTCGCCATGCCGTCGATGCGGTACTCCTTCGGGATCCCGACCTTCAGGCCCCGGAATGGGCCTGCGATCCCCTGCGAGACGGCCGCTTCAAAATCGGGAACCGGAACCGGTGCGGACGTCGAATCCTTTGGATCGTGCCCTGCCATGAGGCTGAGCAGGATCGCCGCGTCGCGCACGCTGCGGGTCATCGGTCCCGCCTGATCGAGCGACGAGGCAAACGCGACAATGCCCCAGCGCGAACACCGGCCGTAGGTGGGCTTGAAGCCAACGATCCCGCAGAAGGATGCCGGCTGCCGGATCGAGCCGCCGGTATCAGTGCCCGTCGCCCCCAGGCACAGGCGCGCCGCCACCGCTGCGGCGGAACCGCCGGACGATCCGCCCGGCACCAGATCCTTGCCGTCCTTCGGCCCCCACGGGTTCTTCACCGGACCGAAGTAGCTGGTGGTGTTCGACGAACCCATGGCGAACTCGTCGAGGTTGGCTTTGCCCAGAACCACCGCGCCGGCGGCACGAAGTTTGCCCGTCACCGTCGATTCGTACAGCGGCACGAATCCATCGAGGATGTGCGAACCGGCCGTGGTCCGCACGCCTTCGGTGCAGAACAGGTCCTTGATGGCGAGGGGAATGCCGTCCAGCGCGCCGAGCGCGCCGCCCCTGGCCCGCCGCTCGTCGGAGGCCTCGGCCAGGGCCAGCGCCAGTTCCGGTGCCTCGGTGATGAAGGCGTTCAGACCCCGGGCCGCGTCGATCGCATCAAGGTGCGCGCGCGCCAGCTCGACTGCGGAAAAGCGGCCGGCGGCGAGACCGTCGCGTGCCGAGGCGATGGTCAGCCGGGTCAGGTCGCCGGTCATTCGACCACCTTCGGCACGGCGTAATAGTCGTCGATCGGCGCCGGCGCATTCGACAGGACGCGGCGCAGGTCGCCGCCGTCACTGACGGCGTCGGGGCGCTGCGTCAGCGTCATCTCCGCCACGCTCGTCATCGGCTCGACCCCGGCCGTGTCCACCTCGGCGAGCTGCTCCACCCAGTGGAGGATGCCCGAGAGCTCCGCCGCCAGCGCATCGCACTGGGCGTCGTCAACGCGCAGGCGGGCGAGGTAGGCGATCGACTTGACGGTGGAACGGTCGAGGGACACCGGATGGGTTCGTTGGGCTGGTCAACGGCCTGATCGGCGGCAGCGATGCCGCGCGCGGGAAGTGCCGACCCTAGCAGCGCGCCGGGTCTCACGCAAGCCGCGCGCAGCGAAGCCGGTAGGCGGTGCGGTGGAGCGGACCGGCTGGACTATCCGATTACTTCGTGTGCCCGCCCATGTGCTCAGGCGCACCGGCACCTGCGGCCTGCACCGGCACATTCACCGTCACGTCTCCCGCCTTCTTGAATGTCAGCGTCAGCGGGAACGTTTCGCCCTCCTTCAGCGGTCCTTTCAAATCCATCAGCATGATATGGAGGCCGCCGGGCTTGAGCATGGCCGACTGGCCGGCGCCAATATCGATCTCCCCCACCGGCCGCATCCGCATGACGTCGCCTTCGGCGATGTGGGTGTGCAACTCGACCTTGCCCGCCACCGGCGCCGCCGCGGAGACAAGTTCGTCAGGCACCGCGCCGTGGTTGGTGATGCTCATATAGGCGGCACCCGTTTCCGTCACCGAAACCCGGGCCCAGGGTTGGTCGATGGTCAGGGAACCAGCCTTGTAGTCTTGCGCCGCCGCCGCCGAACCCAGCAGCAAAGCCGCGCCAAAAGTCAGAGCTGAGAGCCGTTGTTTCATCTCGATCAGTCCTCTTTCGATCCGGATCGTTGCGGTCCCCGAACCAGGGTCGCTGTTTCAGTTCGAATACCAATCGCTTGTCTGGATGACAGCCTTTACACCTGCGAGGGGCTGTTCCTCAAGCCCCTCGCCGCGCGTGAGTAACTGGCGTCGCATGGCGCATTGGACCCCCGCGAAAACCTCTCTTGACCTGCCCTTCTGGCGAATGGGGTAATGCCGGGCGGAACTCGCCGGAAGAAGTGTTAATCAGGGTCACGGGACAGGGAGGTCATCGGCGCCATGCCGCTCGTCGTGCGTTTCAAGCGCCCCGCCAACTGGAATCGCAGCATCAATATCCATTTCTGGGACGCCACGCCGGCCGAGCCATCGACGACCTGGCCGGGGGTGCGGATGCGTGCCGAGGCCAACGACTGGTTCGCGTTCTCCTTTGCCACGGCGACGGCGGCCAGCATTATCTTCAACGATGGCGCCGGGCGGCAGACGGGAAACCTTCGCCGCGACAGTGACGGCTGGTTCTTCACCGATCAGCGCTGGTCGGCGCAGAATCCGGAGCGGCCGGTGGTGCCGGTCGTCTCGGCCGATCCGCCGCCGCGCACCTACGCCTCGGGTCGCGACGTGGCGCTCGGCAGCAGCAACCGCGACGATGTGATCCACTTCACCACGGACGGATCGACCCCGTCCACCGTGTCGGGCCGTTACGAGGAGCCAATCGCCGTTTCACAGACCACCACCATTCGCGCGCTGGCCATCAACTCGGAGGGGGTGGCCGGCGCCGTCGCGACGTTCACCTACATTGTCGATCCGACGCTCGACGAGGTGCCGCCGACGGTCACGGCCAGCAGGCCCGAGGGAACGTATGCTGATCCGATCAGCGTCGTGCTGACGATCACCGACAACCGTCCGGCGCCGACCGTCGCCTTCTACACCACCGACGGCTCGGAGCCGACCCGGATGTCGGCCCCCTATGTGCAGGGCAACGCCTCGCGCGGCCTAGCCGGCCCACCGATCGCCGTCAATCGCCCGACGCGGGTGCGGGTGCTCGCCGTCGATGCCGCCGGCAACGAGACGCGGGCGGATTTCTCCTACAACATCGGCACGGTGATGCCGACCGGTGACTTCCGCGAGGAGACCATCTACTTCCTGCTCACCACGCGGTTCTACGACGGCGATCCCTCCAACAACTTCTTCTGCCGCGACCGCATCAAGTTCGACGCCGCTGGGCAGCCGGAGGACCCGCACTGGCGCGGCGACTTCAAGGGGCTGATCCAGCGCCTCGACTACATCGCCGACCTCGGCTTTACCGCCATCTGGATCACGCCGCCGGTCGAGAACCGCTCCGGCCTCGACTACCACGGCTACCATGCCTACGACTGGACGCGCATCGATCCGCGGCTGGAATCGCCCGATGCCACCTACCAGGATCTGATCAACGAGGCGCACCGTCGGGGCATCAAGATCATCCAGGACGTGGTCGTCAACCACTCCTGCCAGTACGGCATCCGCGGCGTCGTCCACATCGACCACCTGCCGATCAAGTACTACGTGCCGCAAGGGGCGCAGCAGGGTCAGCAGAACTATGGTCCCTACCAGGGCACGCTCGGCAACTATGCCTGGCCCAACC
>DAIQPV010000048.1:0-13053 GCA_036787145.1 Rhodospirillales bacterium | reverse complement strand
GCGGGTCAGATCGAGACGATCGAGTTCGCTCGCAGCCTGACTCCGGGAAGGCTCGTTGTCGGCGACATCGGCCGTAACGGGCAGCACCGAAGCAACGTCGCTGGCGCGATCCGAAGCGATATTCGCCACGAGGGAACGCGAAGGCAAGCCGGCAACGTAACTTGTGCCGGTGGGGGATTGCCGAGGTGACGGTGTGGTCTGACCTTTGCTGACGGCAGTCACCTCTGCTTCATGCGACCAGAGGTCGGCCACCAGCACCACCAGCAAGCCAAGCAGAAGACCAGCGACGCCGAAGCGCCAGAACATCGTCACCGGAGCTTAACCCTCGATTCCCTGATGCCGAGGATCGCCATAGCATATGGATTGTCAATCCAAGAACAATCTATGCAATTTGATATGGCGAAAGTGCGTCAAAAATGACTCACGGTAAGGTTGCGATACGCGTCCATAGGCCCTCAACCCGACGGTATCTCCACCAGTTCACCGACCTTCTGCTGCAGGGGAGCGAGCTTCCAGCCGGCCACACGGAAATCCATGCCCTGCGCCGCGGCAGGAAGACCCGCGGGGACGCGGCCCTCAGCTAACCGGAGCCAGCGCTCTCCGGTAATCTCGGCCACCTCGAACACGATATCGGGGCCGTCTGTTCGGCTGACGGTAACCAGAATCGCATCTTTGGCGGGGAACTCGTGGCTGGCCTCGGGCGTCAGGGTCTCCATCTGCACGTCGGTGACCGCCTGCACGATATCATCAAGCGAATCCGGACGCTTAAGCTTTGCCTTTGCCGGCAATTCGGCGAGCCGGAAGGACATGCCGTCCTTTTCGCGGACCACGGTGACGGTCGACTTGTCAGGGTGGACAACGCGAACCTGCTTGATGTCCGACACTGGGATCTCGACCAGATTGGGATCCACCCAGTCACTCACCCCAGACCCGGCCGGTAACGAACCACGCGCCAGCCACGCTTGCGGCTCGCCGGGGATGCGGACGTAAGTCGAGCCTTCGGCGCCGGCCCCCGTACCGGCCTTGCCTACGATCAGCTGAGCCAGGGGCTCGCCGGCCGCGGTCCGCAGGCTGATTAATTTCGATGTGGAACCGGACGTCCCGGGCTCCTCGACAGAGAGCTGGCTCCATTTCTCGGCACTTGACGTTTTCGCCTCGGCCTTCTCGAGCTGGACAAGAGCGCGCGCGATCTCGCGGACCTTGTCCGCCTTTACCGGGTAGTTGTCGTATTCGGCCAGACCCCAGCCGCCCTCGGTGCGGTGAATGGTCAGCGTCCCATTGGCATCCCGAATGACAACCGCCGAGACATCGCCGAGGTGATCGGCGAGACCGGGCAAGACGGGGCCCACCGCTTCGATCGTGCTGCGCGGCTGCTCGCGATTGACAACGGAAAGCACCGCGGCACCGGAGACCAGCAGGGTGACAGCGCCCAGCAACAGGAAAGACCGCACTCGCATTGTCGCTCGCCCCGCTCTCAGTCTAGTTGCGATTGGCGCTTGGCCCGGTTGCGCCGCAATCGGCCGATCGTGGCGACGACACCGCCGATTGCCACCAGGATAATCGGCACGGCGGCGATATTGACGAACTTCACGTCCTGCTGCAGCCGATCGATATCGCGCTGCAGCGCGTGCTGGACGCTCCGCAAGTCACGGCGAACCGTCAGCATCTCGCCACGGAAGCGCTCGATCGCGGCCTTATCGTCGGCACTCAGCACCAGTTCCCCGCCCGGCCCTTCGCCCCGCTGCTGGACACCCTGCAGCTGCTGCTCGAGGTCTTTCAGCCGCTGCTGCAATTCCTGCTCCTTGTTGCGGTATTGCGCCTCGGCATCACGCCGCAGCTCATCGACCAGGGTGAACGGACGGTAGGAGGTGCCTCGGCCCCTCAGGCCGATTAAGGCGTCCGCATCCGCCAGATTCTCCAGCGCATTGATGACGAAGTCGGCATTGCTGGCGGTTGGCACTTCCAGTCGTTGACCGAAGAAGTCCGAACTCTGCAGCCAGAAACGGTCGTAAAGCATGTCGGCATCGGCGACGACGATCACCTGGACCGGCTTCGCATCTCCCGCTTCCGTGCTCTCGGCAAGCGCCAGGGGGGCATTGCCGCTGATCCTCGCGGCCAGTGTCAGCGGCTTATCGCCCGGCTTGAAGGCGCGCAGCAGTCCGGCGATGTCTGGGACGAAGCGCAGCTTGTCGGCCTCGATCGGCATCGAGTTGGGACCGGTGAAGATCAGCGGCGTGACCGTCAGGGGCGTCTCGGCAGCCTTTTCCAGGATGCCGCTGGATGCAAGGTTGAGACGCTCGATGTTCGCCATTACCGGATCGCCGGTGTCGAAGTTGTCCGGGCCGAGCGTCAGCCAGGCCACATAAGAACCGACGCCGCCTCTCTCGCCCGTCGAGACCCGCCGTGCCGCATCGATGTCGCCTGCGACCATGCCGGGAAGCAGCTCGACTCCCCAGTTGCGCAGCAGCTTTTGCATCTCCTCCGGCGCCGCCGGCCCGTCGTCCGGCCCACGAACGCCCTGAACCGTCTCGATGAAGGGGTCGGTAAACAACAAGGCCCTACCCCCGTCATGGACAAAGCGATCCACGGCGCGAAGGCCGTCCGCATTCAGTTTCGCCAAATCGGTGATGAGCAACGTCTTGACGGTGGGAGGGATGACCAGATCGTCGGGTTCGATGTTTTCGATCGTGAAGAATTCGCCGATCTGATCGAGCACCCGCAGCGAGGGCGCACCGCTCTGCGGCCCGCCAATCGCGCTCAGGCTCGCCAGGGAATCGATCACCCCCAGCGCCGGCCGGTCGGGGCTGGCGAGGCCATGCACCATCTTGGTCAGGTCGTACTCGAGAAAGGCCTCGCGCTCGAGATTGAAAAACGGAATGACGGACCGGCCATCCGTCGAGTTGCTTCCCGACAGCCCGAAATAGCCGACCTCGCCCGCCTGGTTGAGCGGAACGGCCTGCAGGCCGTCGGCCACGGCCCGGTCCTCGGCGTCGGAATAAGGCTCGGGGTCGAGCAACTGCAGGCTGAGACTTCCACCCGACAGCTCCACATAGCGCTGGAGCAATTCCTTAACGCGCTCGTGGTAGGCGGCATAGGGGGGGGCCGCGTCGCCCAGCGCCCGCGAGAAGTAGAGCCGAAGCTGGATCGGCTCCTTAATGGACGCCATCATCTGACGCGTCCCCTGGGAGACCGTGTAAAGCTGGCCTTCGGTCAAATCAACCTGGGCGCCGCGCAGCACGTTGTTGGCGAGGACGTTAATGGCCAGGAAAAGCACGGCTCCGAGGACGAGTCCGGCGAGCGCCAACCGTGAGCCTTCAAACTTGCGCAGCCACTGCATTGAAATGTCCCTGTCTTTAGGCCGCACGCTCGACATCCACGACGACAACCGTCGCGAACAGCCAGAAAGCGATCATCGATACGAAAAAGACGATATCGCGACCGTCGATGACCCCCTTGGAAATGGCGCCAAACCGCGTCAGGAAGCTGAAACCGGCAACCGTATCCGCGACTTCCACGGGGAACAGGGTCCGGACGGCTTCCTGCACCAGCTCAAGACCGGCCATGCACAGGAGGAACGACACGGTGGCGGCCAGAATGAAGGCGATCACCTGGTTGCGGGTGACCGCCGAGAGGCAGGAGCCGATAGCGAGAAACGCTCCGGCCATCAGCAGGCTCCCGAGATAGCCGGCGAGGATTACGCCATTGTCCGGTTCGCCCAGAATGTTGACGGTAATCCACAACGGAAAGGTGAGCGCCAGGGCGACCGCAACGAAGATCCAGGCCGCAATGAACTTCCCGAGCACCGCCGAAGTGGTGGACATCGGCATTGTCATCAGCAACTCGATCGTCCCGCTCTTGCGCTCCTCGGCCCACAGCCGCATGGCGACCGCCGGAATGAGAAACAGGTAGAGCCACGGGTGAAACGAAAAGAATGGCTCCAGGCTGGCCTGCTGCCGCTCGAAGAAGCCGCCGACATAGAAGGTCAACGCGTTGGCCATCGCCAGGAAGATGACGATGAAGACATAGGCGACCGGGGTGGAAAAATAGCTGGCGAGCTCGCGGCGAGCGACGGCACGGATGTCACGCAGCATGTTTGGCCCCACTCTCCGTGGTCAGCATCCGGAACACGTCATCAAGGCGGCCGCGCTCGCTGCGCAAGGTCTCCACGGCAACTCCGGCAACCATGAGGCGCTGCGCCACATCGGCGATGGGTACGGGCCCCCCGGCCGAACAGAGCAAGCGGAGCGTGACCCGACCGTTACCGGAATCCTCCGCGCGGAGCGTCCCGTTGCCAGCGACTTCTGTCAATGCGGCTCGGGCCGCCGCGGCGTCAGCGGCCGCGACGACCACGACCACCGAATCGTGGTCCGGGAGGCGACGCAGCAGCGCTTCCGCCGTTCCATCGGCGACGAGTCTGCCACCAGCGATGATGACGGCTCGGGTGCAGACCGCTTCCACTTCCTCAAGAATATGGGTCGAAATCACGATGGCTTTGTCCTGGGCCATGCCGCGGATCAGCGCCCGAACATGGTGCTTTTGATTCGGGTCCAAACCGTCGGTCGGCTCGTCGAGAATCAGCACCGGCGGGTCATGGATCAGCGACTGGGCAAGGCCGACGCGCCGCTTGAAGCCTTTTGACAGCGTTTCGATCGGCCGGTCGAGCACTTCTTCGAGAGCCACCATGGCGGCGACGCTGTCGATCCGGCGTTTCCGCTCTGCCCCGTCAAACCCGCGGACTTCAGCGGCGAAGGCGAGGAAACGGCGCGCCGTCATGTCGCCATAAAGTGGCGCTCCTTCCGGCAGGTATCCGATCCGGCGCTTGGCCTCGATGGGTGAGGCGGCAAGATTAAACCCACAGACTTCGACGCGCCCGTCCGTGGGCTCGAGGTAACCCGCGATCATGCGCATGGTCGTCGTCTTGCCGGCGCCGTTGGGGCCGAGGAATCCGAGGACTTCGCCCTGGCGTACCTCAAGCGAGACCGCATCGACAGCGGTCAACGGACCGAACTTCTTGGTCAGGCGGTCTAGGTTGATCATCGTAGGCTTGTTCCGCAGTGATCGCGCCGCCCCCGCAGCGCCCCCTCATGTCAGGCGGTCGGAACGTTAGCCAAAATTTCGTGAAACGCAAGCATCCGCCCGTTCCGGCGCAAGTGCGCTCGCGTCGAAGTGATAAGGTCATGCCATACGCAGAGGCCACCCATCGGGGGACAATCCTTCCCCCGGCATTTGAGCACGGTTTGTCGCAACTGTTGTACGCGAACGAGCCTCGCTCTATACGACTTCACTGATCTGAAATCGGACGGTTGATCGAACGACCGCGACTGGATCCGCTGCCGGCATGACGTGGGCAAGCTGATCTTCACCCGCGTCGCCGGTTGAGGTGAGTCGGGTCCTGCGTTGGGGTTGGGGAGAATGGGAGAGCCCTGCTGAACCAATTCGCTATCGCCATCGAGCGAGACGATGGCGACCGAGCGTCGAAGCGGGGCAGCCCTTCACAAGCAAATCGGCTTCCGTCGAGACTGTCTGATGAAACCTGAGATCATGGTGGTAATGACATGCCGCAAGCCCAAACGCTGCCGCTGCAGCGGCCACACCGGGTTAAATCAGCACACCCCTTCGCCTCCGCCGCGATGGAGATCGCCTGGGCGGCTGTTGCTCTGGGGATCATCGTCGCTGTCGGCGCCCTGAAGCTGTTTACGCCGTTCGATGGCGATCAGGCGCTGTTTTTGTACATCGCGCAGGCGATTGATCACGGCGAGACGCTCTATGTGGACGTCTGGGACATGAAACAGCCCGGCGTTTTCTGGTTCTATTGGCTCGGCGGCAAAATCTTCGGCTTCTCCGAACTGTCCGTAAAGCTGCTGGAACTTGCGTGGATGCTGGCCTTTGCGGCCTGCCTGATCGTTTGTCTGCGTCGGTGTTTCAATTTCCCCTGGTTGAGCAGTGTCGTGGCGATTGCGGCGATCGGCAGCTACTATGCCTTTGCCGGCACCCGCGAGGTGACGCAGGTGGAAATGCTGATCAGCTTTCCGATTTTCCTTTCCGCCTGGCTGCTGGCATTTGTTTATAATTCGCCGCGAACTGCCGCGGTGGGGCGTGGTTTGGCGGGCATATTCGCGGGGATGTCTGTCAGCTTCAAGCTGTTCTATGCTCCGCTCTTCATTGCCTTCGTTCTTGTCGCTATCGTCGTGACCTGGTGGCGGACGCAGCCGCGGCCGTCGTTCTTCGGCGTGGCCTGGTCGATACTCTGGCCGTTTACGATCGGTGTGGCCGTCGTCCTCGGTGCCGTGTCGCTGATCCTGTGGCGGCAGGGCTCCTTCGACATCCTGCTGTGGAACAGCTTCGCCTATCCGCTGCTGGCGCTGGGCTCGTCGGCAGAGGGCACGGATCTCGGCCGTCTTGCGCGCAATTTCAGCTGGATGCTGGTGTCGATGGCACCCTGGCTGCTGTTTGGACTTGTTTCCCTGTGTCGCCTGAACGATGCGCGCGAACCGGCCATCTTGCGGTTGATGCTGACCTGGTTGCTTGTCGGCTCGGTGCTGATCGGGCTGCAGTCGCTGATGTTCTGGAAGTACCACTTCCTGCTTTTGTTCGTGCCCATCGCCGTGCTGGCGGCGCGTGGCATCGATCTGCTGCTGATAGGGCTGACGGAATCGCGTTCCAGCCGCTGGCTGACGCCGGCGATGCTGTCGCTGTTCTTCGTGCTGCCGGCGATGGGCTCCATCGGTTACGCGGCGCAGCGACAGGCGGAGCAGTTTCAGGCGGTGGCGCTGCGGCCCGGGAATGTCGATCTGGAAAGCTATCGTCGCGCCGTCGGCCGGGATTATGGCTGGATTCGCGAAAATCTCTCATCGCTGCGCAACCCGGCGGGGGGCGAGCCGATCTACGTGTTCGGCGATCCGCTCGTCTATCTGATCACCGAACGCCGGCAAGCGATTCCCGTCAATGGCTGGTCCTGGGAAGCCTATCCGGCGCGCCTGTGGCAGGATCTGCCGCAAGCGCTGATGGCCGCCCGGCCCGGCTATATCTTCGTCGATCAATTGGCGATGACGCTGATCCCGAAGCGAAGCCTCGAGATCGACGCCTTTCTTGCCAGTGACTATACGGTCGTCCGCGAACTCGACAAAGGCCGGCTCTATGCGCGCCGTTCGCCACCGCCGGACGCCGAGCCGGACCTCGGCTGGCATCCGGGAATGTGATCGGAACGCCCATCGCCCCGGCGGCGCCGCGGCCGCCGGGCTCAGCCGAAAGTCGGCATGGCAAAGCCGTCCGGCCCTTCGCCGTCACCGGTATACGGCCAGCGGGCGGTCACGGTTTTCGGTCGCGTATAAAAGCGCACGCCCTCGGGTCCGTGCATCGCATGATCCCCGAACAGCGACTGCTTCCAGCCGCCGAAGCTGTGGAAGGCGAGCGGCACGGGGATGGCAACGTTCACGCCGACCATCCCCGCCTGGGAACGCTGGCCGAAATGCCGTGCTGCGGCTCCGGAACGGGTAAAGATGGCCGCCCCGTTGCCGAACCGGTTTGCCTCGATCAGGGCGAGCGCCTGGTCGAGGTCGCGAGCCCGGACGACGCCGAGAACGGGGCCGAAGATCTCCTCCTGGTAGATGCGCATCCCGGGCGTGACCCGGTCGAACAACGAGCCGCCGAGAAAGAAGCCGTCTTCCCAGCCCTGCAGCGAGATTTCGCGTCCGTCGACGACGAGTTCTGCTCCCTCCTCCAGGCCAAGATCGATGTAGCCGGCGACTCTGGCGCGGTGTTCGGCGCTGATGAGCGGGCCCATCTCCGCCGCGGGATCGGTGGAGGGGCCGACCTTCAGCGCGCGCACCCGCTCCGCTAGTTGCGACACAAGCGGATCGGCGATGGCGCCGACAGCGACCGCCACCGGCACGGCCATGCACCGCTCGCCGGCGGATCCGTAGGCTGCCCCCATCAGCGCGTCGATGGTCAGCTTCAGGTCAGCATCGGGCATGACCACAAGATGATTTTTCGCGCCGGCCAGGGCCTGCACTCGCTTGCCGGCCGCCGCCGCCACCGCGTAGACGTGCCGCGCAACCGGGGTTGACCCGACGAAACTGACGGCCCGCACCAGCGGGTGCGTCAGCAGCGCGTCAACGGTTCGCGCATCTCCTCCCAGCACGTTGAACACGCCCGGGGGCAGGCCGGCCTCGTGCAGCAGGGCGGCCAGCCGCAGCGAGCACGAGGGCACCTTCTCGGACGGCTTGAGGACGAAGCTGTTGCCGCAGGCAATCGCGACCGGAAACATCCACATCGGCACCATTGCCGGGAAGTTGAACGGGGTGATGCCGACGCAGACGCCGACCGGCTGCCGAAGCGAAAAGCAGTCCATCCCTTCGCCGATGCCGGCGGAGAATTCCCCTTTGAGCAGATGCGGGATCCCGGTGGCGAACTCGGCGACCTCGATACCGCGCTGGAGTGATCCGCGGGCATCGCTGGCAACTTTGCCATGTTCAACGGAGATCAGCGCCGCGAGCTCATCCGCGTGCCCCTCCAGCAGTTGCTTGAAGCGGAAGAGGATGCGGGCTCGGAGGAGGGGCGACGTCTCTGCCCACCCCGGGAACGCCCGCTGCGCCGCCCGCACCGCCTGATCGACCTCGCCGTCGTCGGCAAGCGGCAAGCGCGCCCGAACGGCGCCGGTGGAGGGTTCGAAGACGGGGAAAAACCGGCCGCTGGTTCCGGCGACTGCCGTTCCGCCGATGAAGTGATGAAGGTCAAAGGTCACCGGACTGCCTTTCGCGATGGGCTGCGACCGCCTGACGCCGCAGGCAACGAGCTTTGTCTTTCGTCGATGCCTGCCCGTCAAGAAACGAGGGGGTCGTGCTCTTGCTTACCAAGCGGATGCGTGATGTCCTAGGAGGCAATTGCGCTCGCTTCCAGGTCCTCTGCAGGTGCGGTCGGAGCAACGGATGAAGGACTTCTATAGTCGATGCAAGTTCCCGGCACCCGTGGACCGGGTCAAGGTCGCGGCTGACTGGCGCATGCGCGGCTACTCGTGCGCCGTCTTCGTCGATCCGCCGGGCCGCGCCTGGACCGACTTTGTGCATGGTTCAAACGAGCTGGTGGCCGTTGCGGAGGGTCGTCTGGAAGTGATCGTCCGCGACGTTCGGATGGTTGCCGAACCGGGCGACGAAATCTTCATTCCAAGGGGCGCCCGCCATTCGGTCCGTAATATCGACAGCCATGCAACCCACTGGCTCTATGGGTATGACTGACCATGGACGGGCCACGACGAGCGTCCGCAGCCATCGTCCTGGCGGAGCGTACAGCTGCCAGGACTCACCACAGGCCGCGGTGCACTGGGCGCCCGACGACGACCAACTCGCTGCCGGGTGCTCTCGACACCATTGTTGCGATTGAGAAGCCCTTCGAATGACCAGACACGTTCACGACACGCGCACCGGGTTCGGCGAGCCGCCGATCGCCTTAGGAAACGGGCGGGGCGGAAGCGAGTTCGTGCTCAATCGAGAACTGGAGGCGGACACGCTTTCAATCGGACGCCTGGAATTGTGCCGGCTGCTGTTGATGAACGACGCGACCTATCCGTGGTTCATTCTCGTGCCGGAGCGCGCGGGCATTCGCGAGATCTTCGAACTGGAACCGGGGGATCGGCTGTCTTTGATCAATGAGATCGCGCAGGTGTCCAAGGTCGTTGGCGAGATCTTCGATCCCGATAAGCTCAACGTGGCAGCCATCGGCAACCTCGTCCCGCAACTGCATGTGCACATCGTGGCGCGGTTCCACAGCGACCCAGTCTGGCCAATGCCGATCTGGGGGCGTACGCCCCGCTACCCCTATAAGGCGGCGGCGGCCGCGGCGCTTCGTGGGCAAGTGCACCGGCACCTGGGCGGAGCCCTGCTGGAAATCGCATAAGAGGATACGCGCGCGGGGCGTCAAAGACAGGACGACCCGCACGCTTGACGTCGCGCCAAACAAAACCGTTTGGCGTCGCCACCGCTTTGTCGGACAATCAGGACCGCATAAGGCCACCGAACGGGGCGGAAACGGGCTATGTCTGACGAAGCGATCAAGTCATTCCTGATCACATATTCCGAGGAGATTGAAGCGGACAACGCCGCAATTTTTGCCGGCGCCGGCCTGTCCAGGCCAGCTGGCTTTGTCGATTGGAAACTATTGCTTAAGTCCGTTGCGACTTCGCTGGAACTGGATATCGAAAGGGAATCAAATCTGGTCGCGCTCGCCCAATATTATTGTAACGCCCGGCTGGGCAGCCGCGGTCGCATCAACAAGCTGCTGCTGGATAAATTTTCGCGCGATGCAGTGATCACGGATAATCACAAAATTCTCGCGAGACTGCCGATCTCGACGTATTGGACCACAAATTACGATCGTCTGATTGAAAAAGCGCTGGAAGACGCAGGAAAGAGGCCGGATGTCAAATATACCGTAGACCAGTTGGCGTTGACCGTGCCGCATCGGGATGCAGTCGTCTATAAAATGCACGGAGATATATCCGAGCCGTCACAAACGATACTGATAAAAGATGATTACGAAAAATATCATACATCTCGCTCCGCGTTTATAACCGCCTTAACTGGTGACTTGGTCTCGAAGACATTCTTATTTCTTGGATTTAGTTTTATAGATCCGAACATAGACTATGTGCTAAGCCGCGTAAGGGTTGGATACAATATTAATATGCGAGCCCATTACTGCCTTATGAAGCGGCTCAATTCAGATGATTATACGGACAAGGCAGAGCTTGCTTACAGAAGCCGGCAGCAGGCGCTCTTCGTCAATGATCTTTTGCGTTTCAACGTGGAAACACTCTTGCTCGACAGCTATAGCCAGATCACAGAAATTCTCGAAGGGCTGGAGCGCATCTATCGCAGCCGGTCGGTATTCATTTCCGGTGCCGCGCACGAATGGGGTCCGGGATGGCCGACTGAACGGGCGCGAAAGCTGGTGCGCACCCTGAGCAAGACTCTCGTCAACCGGGGCTATCGCCTGGTCTCCGGTTTTGGCTACGGCGTCGGGAGTTCGGTGATTGCCGGTGCGCTTCAACATATCTACGCAACCAAGGGCGGAAAGATGGAGGACCAGCTCATCCTGCGCCCCTTCCCGCACGATATTATCGGCGGCGACGAGTGGATGGCGGTCGCGCGCCGGTACCGCGAGGACATGGCGAACTACGCCGGAGCGGCAATTTTTCTGTTCGGGAACAAACTGCAGGATGGATCGGTGGTCAAGTCCGATGGGGTTGCCCAGGAGTTCGAGGTTTGCCGGGACAAAAAGCTGGCGCTGATACCGGTCGGCGCCACCGGCTCGATTGCGGCCGATCTCTACAAGATCGTCATGGATGATTTCGCCAGCTTCTTCCCGAATCGGACGAGCGACTTCAAACCGCTGATGGACGTCCTGGGCGACCCCGACGCCGAGCCGGAGGTGCTGATCGATGCCATCGTCCACATCCTGGAGCTTTGGGCGCAGGGTTAAGGACGCCGCGCGGTTCAGCCGGCGTCCTGTGCGCGCCTGATGCCGTCGCGAATCAGCTGGAAGGCTTCGTCCGGCTCACCCCAGCGCTTGACCTTGACCCACTTTCCGGTTTCCAGGTCCTTGTAGTGGGAGAAGAAATGCGCGAACTGCTCACGCATGATCGCCGGCAGCTCGCGGTATGACGTGATGTCGGCGAAGTACGGGTGAAGATCGTCTACGGGCACGCAGATCATCTTTTCGTCAGTTCCGGCTTCATCCTCCATGATTAGCACGCCGATCGGCCGCGACCGGATGACAACGCCCGGGGTTACCGGCACCTGGCCGATGACCGCGGCGTCCACCGGATCTCCGTCCTCCGACAGGGTATGGGGGATAAAGCCGTAGTTGAACGGATAGTACATGGCGGTGTGCAGGAATCGATCGACGAAGATGGCGCCGGAGGCTTTGTCCAGCTCATACTTCACCGGGTTGCCGCCCATCGGGATTTCAATCATGACATTCACGTCGTAGGGAGGATTCTTGCCGACCGGCACCTTCTTCAGATCCATGTGTACATCCGCTCGTCGATGGCAGCCTCGCCGCCGTTGCCGCATGCTCGGCCGTCGGCGTCACGGATGCAACCTGTTTACAGCAGGTCTGGCGTTAATCGTTGCCAGCGCGCTCGAAATCCCCGCAGGCGCCGCCGCCGAGGCTCCGGAAGCGCCGCTGGCGGGATCGCAGGCCCTGCTCGAGCGGCTGTGGACGCCTGATCAATTGCGGGCAGCGCCGGCAGACGGGCGGATGAAACGGCTGCGGCCGGCTGACCACACACCGCCGGATCCCCTTCCGGAAGGTGTCCTCGCGGGCCCGCCTGACGCAGCCGCCGCACCGCCGCCGGTGACCGGCTCGATCCGCCGGGTCAAGCCCGCCGCCGGCGAGCACCCGGTGGCACTGACCTTCGATCTGTGCGAGCGCGCCGACCAGCTCACCGCCTACGACGGAGCTGTGCTTGATGCGCTGCGCCAGGCGAAGGCGCCGGCGACCTTCTTTGCCGGCGGCAAGTGGATGCACGACCACCCCGAGCGCGCCATGCAGCTCATCGCCGATCCGCTGTTTCAGCTCGGCAACCATGGCTGGACGCATGGCAACCTGCGGGTGATGGATGCGGAAAAAGTCGAACAGCAGATCGCCTGGACGCAGCGCGAGTTCGCCCTGGTGCGCGCCACGCTCACCCAACGAGCCGCGGATGCCGGCGTGCCGGAGAACGAAATCGCCCGCCTGCCGCAACAGCCGACGGCACTGCGCTTTCCATACGGCGCCTGCTCGTCGCAATCGCTCGACGCCGCCGCCCGCCACGGTCTTGCGGCGATTCAATGGGATGTGATCAGCGGCGACGCCAGCCGGGCGGCGACAGCAGCGCAACTGGTGCGCACGGTGCTGGGCGAAGCCCGCCCCGGCTCGATCATCGTCTTCCACGCCAACGGCAACGGCCACGGCACCGCCGAGGCACTGCCGCAGATCATCACCGGCCTGCGGGGAAAGGGCTTCCGGCTCGTCACCATCGACGAGCTGCTGCACTCCGGCGGCGAGCCCGTGGCG
>DAIQPV010000383.1:0-2046 GCA_036787145.1 Rhodospirillales bacterium | reverse complement strand
CCTCCTGCGACGAGAACGGCCCAACGCGGACACGCACGAGTTCGCGCCCACCGACGATCGAGGCGGCTGTCACCGTGGGTCCCAGCCCAGACAGCCGCCGCCGCGCCGCCGCCGCGCGACCGGGATCAGCAAAGGCACCAGCCTGGACCCATCGCGCTGCCGAGCCGCCAACAGATCCGACGACAGGGGTGATTTCGGCCATTTCGATCGGACCGGCCGGCACCGGGTCAGGAAGCGGGGAGACATCAGGCGCCGGAGCATACGCAGCGGCTGCCGCATAAGAGGGCGCATACTCGGGAATAACCGGAGAGGGCTCCACCAGCGGCACCGCGCCGATCTCTTCGCCCATGTTCGACGCCGCGACCGGTGCCGCCGCCACCTCTGTCGCCACAACCGGTAAAGCCGCGACCTCGGTGACCGGCGGTGCCTCAGCGACCAGGGCAGGAGCAAAAGCCGCCCGCCCTGCCGCCCAGGCAACCTCGGAGGGAACGCCGAGCGCTGCGGCCAGCATCCGGCTGTCGTCCTCGACGATCTCGACGCGCACCCGGGTCGTTCCCTGAATGTGGAAACCGAGAAGCTGCGAAGCCCGCCTTGAAACATCGATGATGCGGTCGCGGGCGAAGGGCCCCCGGTCGTTGACCTTCAACTTGAGGCTGCGCCCGTTCTCCAGATTGGTCACCTGAACGACGCACGGCATCGGCAGCGTCCGGTGTGCAGCCGTTAGGTCGTTCATGTCATAGGTCTCGCCATTGGCCGTGGACTTGCCGTTGAATCCGGGGCCATACCAAGACGCGACCCCCTCCTCGACATAATCATAATCCACACGAGGGTAGTACCACACGCCTTTGATACTGTATGGTTTTCCAACCTTGTAGCCACGCCCGGCGGCGGCTGCGGAAGAGCCGTCGGAGAGAGCGTCGCTGTTCTTCGATGTGCTGGAGCATCCGACCAGCAGCAGCGAGCCGAACAGGGCGATGGCCAATTTCAGCCGCATGCGTTCCTCATTGGCCTGGTTGCGTCCGGAGTTGCTGCAGCAGGCCGGGATCCGGATAGCCATCAGCGGGGATGGCGACGCTGCGTTGAAACAGGCGTATGGCCCGGCGCGTCTTTTCGCCGACGACGCCATCGGGCTCGCCGGCCTCGAAGCCCAGGGTGCTCAGCCGCGACTGAAGCTCGACGACATCCCAGCGGCTGAGCGGGACTTCTTCGCCCCAGCGCTGCGCCACCAGCGGGCCGCTGCCGGCGATGCGATCCGACAACAGGCCGACCGCCAGGGCATACAGTACGGAATTGTTCCACCTCAGAATCACCCGGAAGTTGGGCTGGACGAGAAAGGCAGGCCCGTTGATACCGGCGGGGAGCAGGACCGAGCCTGGCTCATCGGGATTGGGGAGATCCGATCCGTCGGCCTGGCGGACACCCATCGCTTGCCAAGCCCGCAGAGGCTTCTCAACCTCCAATCCCGCCTCGAGATAATCGAAGTCTTCGGAGAGGCGCACTTCCTGTCCCCAGCTTTGCCGGCCGTCCCAGCCGCTGGCGTGAAGGTAGTTGGCGGCGGATGCAAAAACGTCCGACAGGCTTTCGCTCAGGTCGCGACGCCCGTCGCCGTCGTAGTCTACGGCATAGGCTCGCATCGTCGTCGGAATGAACTGCGGCTGGCCGATTGCCCCGGCCCACGAGCCGCGCACGTCAGGCGGCAAATCACCCCTTTCAATCAACTCCAGTGCCGCGAAAAGCTGCTGCCGGAAGAATCCGCTGCGCCGCGAATCAAAAGCCAGGGTGGCGACCGCTGACACCAGGTCGAAATCACCCTGGATGCGCCCATAATCGCTTTCAAGTCCCCAGAGTGCGATCAGGATTTGCGGCGGCACTTTCCATCTTGTCTGGATCTCGTCCAGTAACGGCCCGTAGGCGGACAAATAGGCACGCCCCTGAGCGACCCGGCTTTCGGTAACCCGCGATTCGGTGTACCGCCAGAATGTCTGAGTGAGCTCGGGCTGCCGCCGGTCCAGCTCGATCACCCGGTCAACGTAGCGAACATCTGCC
>DAIQPV010000047.1:0-13483 GCA_036787145.1 Rhodospirillales bacterium | reverse complement strand
GGCTTTGCTCCCGCGTATTGCATGATGTCCATCAAAGCCCGCATGCCTGTCAGTTGGCCAACCGGGCCGGCGCGGGCAACCGCGATGCGGACGAGTTCGCCCCCATGCTCCTGCCGAAAGTCGAGAAGGCGTGACCCGCCTTCCAGGCTCACGGTGTTGGCGACGAGGCGCCCGCCGGAGCGCAGCCGCTCCCAGCATCGCTGCAGCAGGCCGGCGCCGGTGCTTCCGCCGCCAACGAAGATGGCATCGGGCGCTCCTTCGATGCGGCCGAAGGCCTCTGGTGCAATGCCCTGGACGACCTGCACCTGCGGCACTCCCAGGGCCGCGGCATTGCGGGCGATGATCGCGCAACGCCCGGGGTCCCGCTCGACGGCGAACGCCTGCGCTTCACCGCCAGCCGCGACGCGAAAGCCCGGCATCGCCGCGCGCAGCCACTCGATCGCGATCGACCCGCAGCCGGCGCCGACATCCCACAGCATCTGGCCCGGCTGCGGGGCGAGGGCGGCGATCGTCGCTGCCCGCACCTCGCGCTTGGTGAGCTGGCCGTCGCTTTCAAACAACTCGTCCGGCAGGCCGGGCACGCGCGGCAGCAGCTTGGGGCGGGGGCCCGGCCGGCAGTCGATGGCGAGCGTGTTCAGGTCGGCGGCGCGCGGATGAGCCCAGGTTTCGGCGGTGCCGGTGGAGCGCCGCTCGCCGGGACCACCCAGATGCTCCAGCACGGTCAGCGCGCTCGGGCCGAAGCCGCGCTCGACCAGCAGGGCAGCCGCGCCGGCCGGCGTGGCGCCATCGCGACTGAGCACGAGCAAGCGCGCTCCCGGCTGGATGTGCAGGTTAAGGGTCTCCAGCGGCCGGCCGTGCACACTCACGCACCCCACATCGGCCAGCGGCCATAGCATACGCGCGGCGGCGAGGCTGAAGGCGCCCGGATGCGGCAGCACGGTCATCTCGTCCGGCCCGAAGACGCGGGCCAGATTGGCACCGCCGCCGAACCACATGGGATCGCCGGTGGCGAGCACCACGACGCGCCGGCCACGCCAGCGCGCGATCACCTCGGCTGCCCGGTGGACGCCGCCCTGCCAGGTCAGCCGTTCCGCCGGGCTCTCCGGCACCATCGCCTGGTGGCGTTCTCCGCCCACCAACAGCTCGGCGCCCTCGATCAGCGCGCGGACGCAAGGGGCCAGACCGTCGACACCGTCGTCGCCGATGCCGACGACGGTGATCCAGGGGCCAGTGCTTTCACTTAGAGTGTTCACACCGGCACCCCAAGCGCGTTGACCGCCGCCGCGGCAAAGGCGCTGCCGCCGCGGCGTCCGCGCAGGGTGACGTAGGGGATACCCCCGGCATGCGCGATCAGCGCCTCCTTCGACTCCGCGGCGCCGACGAAGCCGACCGGAAACCCGAAGATCACCGCCGGCCGCGGGCCGCCGGCATCCAGCAATTCCAGCAGCCGGAACAGCGCGGTCGGCGCGTTGCCGATGGCGACGACGGCCCCTTCCAGGCAGTCGCGCCAGCGATCGACGGCGGCAGCAGAGCGGGTCGTCCGCGCCGCCAGCGCGGCTTCGGCGACGCCGGGCTCACGCAGCGTGCACAGCACGAGGTTCGCCGCCGGCAGGCGGTCGCGGATGATCCCCGCCCCTACCATCCCGGCATCGACGAGAACCGACGCGCCGGCCGCCAGCGCGCGTTGTCCCGCCGCTGCCGCGCCGGGTGTCCACGCGAGGTCGGAAACGATGCCGGAATCGCCCGCGGCGTGAATGAGGCGAACGACGAGGGGTTCGAGGTCCGGCGGCACCGCCGACAGATCCGCCTCGGCGCGGATCATCGCGAACGAGCGGCGGTAGATCTCCTGCGGTTCCCGGAGATAATCGTAGGCTGACGGAACAGCGGCGACCGCGCGGGCGCGCGGGGCGTTCTCGATGCCGAGGATCCACGCTTCCTCGGTCTCCACCAGGCGCCGCTGTCCGGCGCTCAGGGAAGCCGGCCCGGCGAACAGCGGCGCCAGCCGGTCCTCGTCGTCGAGGCGGGCAAGCTGTGCGACGACGGCCTGGACCTGGCGCGCGTCCTTGACCGGATGGGCGACGGCAGCGTGATCGAAGATCGACGGATAGATCTCGGCAAGCATCACGCGCCAGTCCCCGCCGGCGGGCCGGTCGAGCGGCCGCAGCCCGGTTTCAAACGGCCAGACGCGCACTGCGTCGTTCAGCCAGGGGTGCTGGCGCAGCGCGTGCAGGTGGGCGATCCCCATCAGCGTCTGGCTGCCGACGCACCCGGGATAGGCCAGCTTCCACACCGGGTGCGGGCCGCCGGCGGCGCGGTCGCACAGCCGCAGTTCGGCGACGCCGCCTCCGTTGCAATCGGCAAAGCCCGTGGGCTTGCGGGTGGCGAGCATCGGGCCGGCCGCCTGCGGCGGGCAGCCCCAGAACGGAAAGGCCTTGCCGGAGATCCGCTCATTCAATGCCGCCGCTACGGCGAAGCGGTTGTTGGCGTTGTCGTCTCCGTCGCGGATGCGCAGGGCGAGTTCGCTCCAGACAGCGCGCCAGTCAGCCCCCTCTCCCCGCAGCATCCGCGCGAAGCCGCCGGGATAGCCGAACGCGAAATCGAACCCCGCCAGAACGGTCCGGTCGCGGGCGACCAGGTCGGCGAGCAGGTCGGCGAGAAACGCCATCGCCTCGCGGCGGGTCGGCGTGTTGACCAGCCGCGGCGCAGGAAGAACGCCACAGATCCGCTCGCTTGCCGCGATCCAGATGCTGTCCGCGCCGCTCGCCGGGACGGCGGCGGCACTCCAGTCGACCATGATGTAGGCGTCGAAGACGGGGGACATGGCAGGCGGGGCGACTTCCCCTCACCCTCCCGCTTCGCGGGTCCCTCCCTCTCCCGCCGGCGGGAGAGGGTCGGGGTGAGGGTGTGCTGCGCCGTGTTCGTGGGTGGGATGGTGGTCGGTGTGGTTATGATGGTGGTGGTGGCCGTGGGCATGGTCGTGCCCATGATCGTGCCCGTGGCTGTGATCGCCGTCGGTACCGATGCCGCGGACGTGGAAGTGGTGGCCGACCTGCGGCGCGCCCTGGTCCGCCTCGTAGCCCAGCACCTGTTCGCGATACTTGCACAGCAGGCAGTTCATCAGGTTGGCGCCGTCCAGCGCCTCGCCAACCCGGTCCACGAACGTATCGATGACCAGCGGATGGTCGTTCAGGTACTCGGCCTTGACGATCTCGATCTCCGGGTGCGCGGCGGCGCAGGCGTCAGCATGCGCATAAATGCGGTCCACCAGGATGCCCGTGAACAGGAAATACGGAAAAACGATGATCCGCCGGTAGCCGAGACGCACCGCGTGCCGCAGCCCTTCATCGACCAGCGGATAGGCGACACCCGAGTAGCTCACCTCGGTCCAGCCGAAGCCCAGGCCCTCCCACAGCATGCGGGCCACTTTGGAGACGTTGGCGTTGGCGTCGGGGTCGTTGGTTCCCCGCCCCACCACCATTAGCAGCGTCTCGTTGCGCGGAACCTGCCGCTCGCAGGCGGCCTCGGCGGCGGCGATGCGGGCCGCAGACGCGCGCAGCAGCCTGCCGTCGATGGCAAGCTCGCGCCCGAAGGTCACCGCGATCTGGGGATTGGCGGCGGCAAAGGTGTTGATCTCGGACGGCAGGTCGTTCTTGACGTGGCCGGCGGCGAACAGCATGCTTGGCAGGGCGACGATGCGCTTCGCCCCGCGCGCCTTGAGCGCCTCCAGCCCGGTGCGGATCACCGGCCGGGCGAACTCCAGAAACCCGCTCTCGACCAGGCAGTCCGGCAGGCGCTGGCGCAGGTGACGGGAGAGCGCATAGAACTCCTCGACCGCCGCCATCGAGCGGCTGCCGTGGCCGCAGATCATCACCCCGAGAGAATCGGTCGCATCGGTATCGGGCATTCGCTTGGTCCCTTGCCTTCGAGCGTCTTTGCCGAAAGCGGCGATCTTTCACTGCCGCTGTTTCCCGGCTGGTCATGGCCTCCGGCCGAGCTTCAGCGCGCGACTATAGGGACCGCGGCGGCGGCTGTCATCAGGCGGTCATGGTCCACAGCGGTGCACGCTGGTTCGCCATCGAGAGTGAGCAGAAAGCTCCGTCGCGAGACATCGTGCCCGCTCTTAAGCTATTCTCACGCGAGGCATCGAAGCCGTTCTCACAACCGGAGTAAGCCATGCTATTGACGGCGATCATTGAACGCGAGGGTTCTGGATACGTGTCCCTCTGTCCGGAATTGGACATCGCCAGCCAGGGCGATACGGTTGAGCAGGCGCGCGAGAACTTACGGGAAGCACTGGACCTGTTTTTCGACTGTGCCGCGCCCGAAGAGATCAAATCGCGACTCAAGAGCGAGTTCTACGTGACGCAGGTCGAGGTCGCGCTTGGGTAAACTCCGGGTTCTCTCCGGCCGGCAGGTCTGCGCCATCCTTGCGGCCCACAACTTCAGCGAGATCAGAAGGCGCGGTAGCCACGTCATCATGCAGAACAAGCAAGGCCCCACCACGATCACGGTCCCAGTGCCCGACCACCCAGAGCTTCGCATCGGCACCCTGCAATCGATTATCCGCCAATCTGGTCTGCCGCGAGCGGCCTTCGAGGCCTGATTCCGCCGACGACGGCTCTGGTTGCGGCGCCGTTTCTCACCCCATATGCTGCGGCAGAGCGACGTCTGGCTGAGAGGGCGAGGAAGCATGGACCGGCAACGGAGGACTGGGCACAACCGGTGGCGGCTCGTCGCCAGCGTGGTCGGGGCGGTGGCGATGATGGCGACGGCAGCTTCCGCCAAGCACGGCGGCGGCGATCTCGCCCTGCCGATTATCGGCGGTGTCGCCGGCGGCGGGCTTCTGACCAGCGCCATCTATCAGCAGCACGAAATCAGCCAGATGCAGGGCAGCAAGCAGGGTGGCGGCTCGGCCCCTGCCGCAGCGCCCCAGTATATCTATGTGCCGGCGCAGCCGGTCTATGCGGCGCCGGCCTATCCCGCTTACGACGGCAGTCCTGATTCCAGCATCCAGGGCCGGCTGCAGGAGCTGGACAGCCTGTGCGCGCAGGGGCTCATCACCCCCACGCAGTGCGCCCAACGCCGCCAGCAGATCATCGACGGCCTGTAGGCCGAACCTGCCTGAGGAGCCATCGATGTCGCCGACCCCACTTCGCGCCCTGACCGCCGCCGCGGCGCTCGCCGCCTGGTCTTCCATTCCCTCCGCCGAAGCGGCGGCAATCTCGCTGCCGGACGCCTTCTGCGAGGTGAAGGCCGTCTCCACCTGCACCCCCGACGGCGCCTGCAAGGCGATCGGCGACGTGCTCGGCGCCAAGGCGCCGGCGCGCCTGACCATCGACTACGACAACCGGGTCATCTCCGAACCGCAGGGCTCCGGCTGGACCCGATCGGCGCATATCGGCACGCTTGCCCGCGCTGCCGGCCAGACCATCGCCCACGGCATTGAGGGCCCGTTCGCTTGGCAGATCATCGTCTATGACAAGGACGGCAGCATGTCCTACGTCGCGTCCACCGCCGACGTCGTCGTCTCCGCCTTCGGCAAGTGCACCGACAAGCCATAAGCCGGGCGGCTCCGGAATGAGCTGTTTTCCCCGCGGTGCCGGCCTTGGGGTGATCCGTCCAGGGGGGCTTGCTTAAGACGTGGATGGCCGTGACGAAGCACGGCCTTGACGGCGAGGGTAACGGGGCGTGACCGTCAATCAGCAGTGTCAGGAGGCGATGATGTAGATGCAGGCGTCTCCATCGCCGTCTGCGGTGCGCACCTGCGTGACGACGCGGCGATAACCTGCCCCTTCGAACGTGTCGAGGCGGGGCCAGTGATCGGGCAGGTCTGCCGACTCGAAAAGGTCAACCTCGACCGCGGGACCCGGGTCGAGGATCAGGCCGGAATAGCCGAGCGCGGCGCCCCACCCTTCGTCAACGAGCCTGCCACGCACCGTGCCGCGCCGCCATTGGCCCTTCAGTCCGGCGATCTGATGGTGGTTGGCCCGGCCAGGCGCCAGTGTTCCGTAGACCGCCAGACGGGTGTCCGCCGCTCCGTCGCCGTCCGTCATATTGAAGCCTCGGCCTGCTTTCGGTGCCGGAGATGGTGCGCTTCGCTGTGCTCAGCACACCCTACGCCGCGCGAGCACCAAGCGTCATGGCCGGGCCAAGCGGCCATGAGGGCAAGAGGAGCGCCTGCCGCCCTACGCCGCGCGGGAGGCTTTCTTGCGTTCGTGTTCCTTGAGGAAGCGCTTGCGGATGCGGATGGATTTGGGCGTGACCTCGACCAGTTCGTCGTCGTTGATGAACTCGAGGCTGAACTCCAGCGTCGTCTGAATCGGCGGCACCAGGATGATGTTCTCGTCCGAGCCGGCGGCGCGGATGTTGGTGAGCTGCTTGGTCTTCAGCGGGTTGACGCAGAGGTCGTTGCCGCGCGCGTGGATGCCGATGACCATGCCCTCGTAGACGTCGGTGTTGTGACCGACGAACAGCCGGCCGCGCTCCTGCAGACTGAACAGCGCGTAGGCGACCGCCTTGCCGGTGGCCATCGACACCAGCGCGCCGTTGGTGCGCCGCCCGAGGTCGCCCGCGACGCGCGGACCGTAGCGCTCGAAAGCGTGGTAGATCAGGCCGGTGCCCGACGTGAGCGTGAGGAACTCGGAGCGGAAGCCGATCAACCCGCGGGTTGGAATGGTGTAATCGAGGCGGACCCGGCCGCGGCCGTCCGGCACCATGTCCTTCAGTTCGCCGCGCCGCTCGCCCAGTTTTTCCATCACCGAGCCCTGGTGCTGCTCCTCCACATCGACGGTGAGCGTTTCCCAGGGCTCCATCGGCTCGCCGTCGATGGTCTTGACGATCACTTCCGGCCGGGAGATGGCGAGTTCGTAGCCCTCGCGGCGCATGTTCTCGATCAGCACCGCCAGGTGCAGCTCGCCCCGGCCGGAGACCTTGAACTTGTCGGGGTCGGCGGCCGGCTCGACGCGCAATGCCACGTTGTGGATCAACTCCTCATCGAGGCGCTCGCGCAAGTTGCGGCTGGTGACATACTTGCCTTCGCGGCCGCCCAGCGGCGAATCGTTCACCTGGAAGGTCATGCTGATGGTGGGCTCGTCCACGGTGAGCGCCGGCAGCGGCTCGACCGCGTCGGGATCGCAGATGGTGTCGGAGATCTTCAGCCCGTCGATGCCGGTAAACGAAATGATGTCGCCGGCCCCCGCCTCCTCCAGCTCGATCCGCTCCAGCCCGTGGAACGCCAGGATTTGCAGAACGCGGCCGCGCCGCACGGTGCCGTCGGCGCCGGCGATCGCCACCTGGGTGTTGCGCGAGACCCTGCCGCGGCGGATCCGTGCGATTCCGATGACGCCGACATAGCTGGAATAATCGAGCGCGCTGACCTGCATCTGCAGCGGTCCTTCCGGATCGACCTCCGGCGCCGGCACGTGACGGACGATGGTCTCGAACAGCGCCGTCATGCCCTTGTCACGCACGTCGGCGTCCTCCGACGCCCAGCCCTCGATGGCGGATGCATAAAGATGCGGAAAGTCCATCTGGTCGTGGTCGGCGCCGAGCCGGTCGAACAGGTCGAAGGTCTGTTCGATAACCCAGTCGGGCCGCGCCGCCGGCCGGTCCACCTTGTTGACGACGACGATGGGCTTGAGCCCGCGCGCCAGCGCCTTGCGGGTGACGAAGGTGGTCTGCGGCATCGGCCCTTCGACCGCATCCACCAGCAGCAGCACGGAGTCCACCATCGACAAAGCGCGCTCGACCTCGCCGCCGAAGTCAGCATGGCCGGGGGTATCGGCGATGTTGATCCGCCAGCCCTGCCAGTCGATCGCCGTGTTCTTGGCGAGGATGGTGATGCCGCGCTCGCGCTCCAGGTCGTTGGAGTCCATCATCCGCTCCTGCACGTCGCCGTGGCGCAGGCTGCCGGACTGGCGCAGCATCTGGTCGACCAGCGTCGTCTTACCGTGATCGACGTGCGCCACGATGGCGACGTTGCGTATGCGATCGGCCGCTCCGGCCATGGGGTCGCTCCTGGTTTTCTGGTTTCCGGTTTCGATGATGGATCGGGCCAAACGCGGTTGGCGGCGCTCACTTCGAGATGGGGTGCCGCGGCCGCAGCGTGCAAGGACACGCGGCGTCGGCCTTTTCGCAAGCGCAGTATATCCGAAGCGCCAGCCGCCGTCGATCGCTGCGTGTTGCGGAAGGCAACGATGACTCGGTTCACGATCGCGAGCGGCGCGAGCGCCCATATCGCCTCCTCCCTTCCCCCGGCCTTGCCCAGGCGGAGTGCGGTGCCAGGATGACCTTCGGCAGGTCGAGCAGCCCGAGAAGCGGGTTGTCTTCCTCAAGCGTCTTTCATGCCATCTCGGAGTGAAGCCCACGGCGCAGCAGATTGCCGGTTGCTTTCGCCGGCGGTCCCGGCGAGGCTCGGCGGCAGACGGTCCACAGGGGGAGAAACCCGCCATGATCATCAGCACCACCGACAGCATCGACGGCCGGCGCGTCGGCACCTATCTCGGCATCGTCGCCGGCCAGGCGGTGCTCGGCACCAACTTCGTGCGCGACTTCTTCGCCGGCATCCGCGATATCGTCGGCGGGCGCTCCGGCTCCTACGAGAAAGAGCTGCGCAAGGCGAAGCAGGTTGCCCTGGACGAAATGGCCGAGGAAGCGCACGAACTCGGCGCCGACGCGATTATCGGCGTCGACCTCGACTATGAACACATCGGCACCGGCGAACGCTCGATGCTGATGGTCAGCGCCAACGGCACCGCGGTGCGATTGGCCTGACCCTTCCGGCAAACGCCGCGCCCTCCCCAGTCCGGCCCCTCCCCAGTCCGGCCCCAGCGCTTCCCAGCAAGCCCCTGGCACAGCCCGGCGGTTTTTGCTATAAATTGGCCCATATGGAGCCATACGGGTGACGGGCGTCACACCGCGGCTCCGTGAAGACCGTGGAGAAGCGCCGGATGGGCCTTCCGGCGCTCGCCACCAGCGCCGGAGTGCTGCCATGCCGCCGATGCCTCGCCCCCAGGTCGCTGCCGCGCGCCCCCGCCGGGTGCGGCGTGTCGCGTTGCCCCTGCTGCCCCTCGCCCTGTGCGCGGCGCTGGCGTTGACGGGAGCCGTCCGGGCCGACGTCATCGGCGAAGCGACGGTGATCGACGGCGATACGCTGCAGGTGGCGGGTGAACGAGTTCGGCTGAACGGCATCGATGCGCCGGAGAGCAGGCAGTCCTGCTCGGTGGCGGGCGTCGGCTATGACTGCGGACAGAGTGCCAAGCGCACGCTGACCGGCGCCACCGCCGGCAAGGTGATCACCTGCAAGGGCGAAAAGCGCGACCGCTACGGCCGGCTGCTTGCGACCTGCTACGCCGGCGACGATGACCTGAATGCCATGATGGTCCGCGACGGCTGGGCCCTCGCCTACCGGCGTTACGCCAAGGAGTACATTGCGCAGGAAACCGAAGCGCGGGCCAGCGGCAGCGGCATGTGGCGGGGACAGTTCGTCGAGCCGTGGGAATGGCGCAAGAGCCGCAGGGAGCAGGCCTGGGAAGCCCGGCGTTGAGCGCACGCTCGGCGAAGAGCAGCGACGGACCGGGAGAAGACACACCAGCAGATGGCATGACGACGCAGGAGATTTCGGCGGAGGCGACCGGCCTTGCCGAGGCGCCCCTGCCGGCTCTCGGGCTGTCGATTACCCAGCACGCGTCGACCGATGGCCTTCATGTCTACACTGTCAAGGGGGACACGCACCCGCATCGCTTCCTGCTGCGGGAACTGGGCGGTCGCTGGGACGGCATTCGCCGCGTCTGGATTTTTGAAGGCGCCGATCCGAGCGACGCCATCCGTGCGCGCGCCGGCGCCGGCACCGGGGGGTCCGCTTCGGGTCTGTCCGATTTCTCAGGCCAGGGCGCCCTGGGGAAAGAGGCAATAGGACAGGCGGCAGCGGCCGGCCATCCGCATCACTGGGGACACCGGCAGCGGCTGCGCGATCGCTTTCTGTCCGGCACCGACGAGGGGTTGCCGGACTACGAACTGCTGGAACTGCTGCTGTTCTTCGCCGTGCCGAAGATCGACACCAAGCCGATCGCCAAGGATCTGCTGGCCCGCTTTGGCAGCCTCGCAGGCGTGGTCAACGCCACCGCCGAGCAGCTCACCGAGATCGAGCGGACGGATCACTTCACCCTTACGCTGTTCAAGGCGTTGCGGGTGTTCGCCGCCCGGCTGGTGCGCGAGGATCTGACCGAGCGGCCGGTCCTCGACAACTGGGACAGGCTGATCGCGTATTTGCGGGCGCAGATGGCGCACCGCAACATCGAGCAGTTCCGCCTGCTGTTCCTGGACCGGCGCAACGTGCTGATCGCCGACGAAAAGCAGCACGAAGGCTCCATCGACCATACGCCCGTCTACCCGCGCGAGGTGGTCAAGCGGGCGCTGGCGCTCGACGCCTCGGCGCTGGTCATGGTGCACAACCATCCGAGCAACCATCCGCAGCCGTCCAAGCCGGACATCGAGATGACCCGGATCGTGCGTGACGCGCTCGAGCGCGTCGGCGTGGTGCTGCACGATCACCTGATCATATCCCGCCGTGGCCACACCAGCTTCCGCCAGCTGGGCCTGATGGAAAACAAGCCGCGCTGACCGCAAGGCTCGCGCGAAGAGGCCTGGCTGCCGCCGTTTTCGCCGGCCGAAATTCTTTGGCTGCCGCCCTGCCTCCGTCCCAGGGGTCCGGCGGAACGGCAACCTCGCCCCGCGGGCACGGCGGCCAGCGGTGCGATCGCTTCGGCGGACGGGGCTCTCGCGTTGCGCGGCGATGCGTGCCATATCAGTGGCGTCAGTCTCGGAGGACAACGAATGCCACTGCTGACCTTGCTGCTGAATGTTCTCTGGATCATCACCGGCGGCGTCTGGATGGCGGCGGCCTGGTTGCTGGCTGCGGTGATCATGGCGATCACCATCATCGGCCTGCCGTGGGCACGCGCCGCGATCAACATCGCCGGATACACGCTGTTGCCCTTCGGGCACGTGGCGCTGCGGCGGAACGAGGTGTCCGGCCGCGCTGACATCGGCACTGGCACGTTCGGCCTGCTCGGCAACATCATCTGGCTGTTGCTGGCCGGCTGGTGGCTGGCGCTTGGCCACCTCGCCACCGCGATCGGCCTTGCCCTGACGCTCATCGGCATTCCCTTCGCCTGGGCCCATCTCAAGCTCGCGGTGCTCTCGCTGTGGCCGATCGGTCGGACCATCGTCCCGATCGAGGAAGCGGATCTGCTGCGCGCCGGCGCGCATCGCGCCTGAGCCGTCGGCCAGGGCGAGCCCCCCCGGTAGACGCGGTGGTCGCGATCCGATCCGGGAGGGAGGTGACGCGCTTTGCACCAAGCCCGACCGGTGACCTGCATCTCGGCCATGCCTACGCGGCGCTGTTCGCAAACGAGAAGGCCCGGCGTTCGGATGGCCGGTTCCTGGTCCGGATCGAGGACATCGACGCCGGGCGCTGCCGGGAGGGGTTCGTCGAGCGGAACCTCAAGGACCTGCGCTGGCTGGGCCTGGCCTGGGAAGAACCGGCGCTTCGGCAGAGCGCGCGCCTGCCGGCGTATGCCGCTGCCCTCGACCGGCTGAGGATGCTCGATGTCGTCTACCCCTGTTTCTGCACCCGCAAGGCCATTCAGGCGGAGATCAAGGCGGCCGGCGGTGCCCCGCACGCCGACGGAACCGGCATCGGCTATCCCGGGACCTGCCGCGGATTGGACCCGGCGCGACGCACCGAACGGATGAAGGCCGGAAATAGCTGGGCCTTGCGGTTGGATTCGGCCAAGGCGCTGCGCCTTACGGGCACGATTGACTGGGTCGATCGGCGATTTGGACGGTATCGGGTCACGGCGGACGAGGTCGGCGACGTTGTCATTGCTCGCAAGGAATTTCCCGTCAGCTACCATCTGGCGGTCGTGGTTGACGATGCGGCGCAGGGCGTGACCCTGGTAACACGCGGTGAGGATCTGTTGCCGGCGACTCATGTCCACCGCGTTCTGCAGGCCCTGTTGGACTTGCCGGTCCCGGACTGGTGGCACCATCCGCTGTGTCGCGATACGAGCGGGCGCCGGCTGGCCAAGCGGGCCGGCGATGCATCGATCCGCGCGCTACGCGACAAAGGTCTGACGGTGGCCGAGGTTCTGAAGATGGTCCGTCCTGATCCGACCGTGGGAGCGAGGAGGCTGGCTGCGGAGGAGGTCCTGCGATGATCGACGCCGACGCGGACCCGCTTCACCCGGCGCTCGCGGACGAAGCGGCCTGTGTCCGCGCCCTGCTCGCCGATCTGCAGTGGCCGAAGGAAGCGGCACACCGCATCAATGCCCGCGCGCGCCGCCTGGTCGAAGCGGTTCGGGCGCGGCGCCTCGGCGAAGGGCTGGACGCCTTCCTGCACGCCTACGGCCTGTCAACTCAGGAAGGCGTGCTGCTGATGTGCATTGCCGAGGCCCTGCTGCGCATCCCCGACGAGGGCACCCGCGAGCGGCTGATCCGCGACAAGCTGGCCGCCGCCGACTGGGAGCGGCACCTCGGCCGCAGTTCCTCGGTGCTGGTCAACGCCTCCACCTGGGCCTTGATGCTCACCGGGCGGCTGGTGCGGCTGCACGATGAGGCTGGTCACGGCATCGCCGCTTCGATGCGCCGGCTGGCAGCGCGGATCGGCGAGCCGGTGGTCCGCGAGGCGGTCACTCAGGCGATGCGCATTCTCGGCCGCCAGTTCGTGATGGCGCGGACCATCGAGCGGGCGATCGAGCGGGCGCGGCCGATGCAGGAGCGCGTCCGGCGTTTCTCCTACGACATGCTCGGTGAATCGGCGCGGACGATGCGGGATGCCGACCGCTACGCGGCCAACTATGCCCACGCCATCGCCGCCATCGGCGCCGCGCATCGCGGCAAGGCCGGCGATCCGCGCTCGGCACCGGGAATTTCGGTCAAGCTGTCTGCATTGCACCCGCGCTTTGAGGACGCGCAGATCCGGCGAATCCGCGAGGAGCTGGTGCCGCGCGTCGGCGCACTCGCCCATGCCGCGGCTGAAGCCGGGATCGGGCTCACCATCGATGCGGAGGAGAGCGAGCGGCTGGCGCCGACGCTGGAGGTGGTCGAAGCGCTCGCTGCCGACCCCCGGCTGGCCGGCTGGGACGGGCTGGGCGCGGTGGTGCAGACGTACCTGCGCGCGGCTCCGGCCGTGGTGGACCGGCTGGCGGGGACGGCGCGGCGGCACCATCGCCGGCTGATGCTGCGGCTGGTCAAGGGCGCTTACTGGGACGCCGAGATCAAGCGGGCCCAGGAGCTGGGGCTTGAGGCCTATCCGGTGTTCACCCGCAAGCCCTCGACCGATGTCTCCTACCTCGCCTGCGCCAGGCGGGCGCTGGCCGCGTCCGACGCCTTTTTCCCCCAGTTCGCGACGCACAACGCCCACACGCTCGCCGCCGTGCTGGAGCTTGCGGCGGACAATCGCGACCTGGAGTTCCAGCGGCTT
>DAIQPV010000382.1:0-2092 GCA_036787145.1 Rhodospirillales bacterium | reverse complement strand
CGGCCGGCTTGCCGCCGCCCTTGGGACGCATGCTGTTCCAATAAAAGGTGTGATTCCACGCTTGAGCGGCGTTGTTGAAGATCCCGACACGGCTGGGATTGTCGGCCGTCGTTTGAATGATTTCCTCCAGGCTGAAGTCAGCTAGCTCGGGAGCGTCGGTGAGCAGCTTGTTGAGATTGTCCACATAGGCCTTGTGGTGCTTGCCGTAGTGGAAGCCGATCGTCGTCGACGAGATCGTCGGCTGCAGCGAATCCTCGGGCCAAGGCAGTTTCGGCAGCTCATACGGGGCTTTCGCGCGCGCAACATGAGGCGCTGCGAAACCGATCGCCGATAGCGCTCCCAAGGCCACAGCCCCCTTCAAAACCTGCCGGCGCCCGATGCCCGCTAACCCGGCGGTCGATGCCGGGCGCGTGGCTCCCAGACCTTTCCCATGATTCCCCATCCCAGGTCGCTCTCCCGAAGCTTCGTCCCGTATGCAGTTGCCGGCACCCGAAAATTGGCCAAGCGCAAGCGCCTCCGACCCCCTGACTTTCGCAGGTTGCCGATCCGCGGGCAAGCCAGCTCGCCTCATCCGGCAGGTGCCCACAGCGCTCCGATGGCGCCCGCGCGGCTACACCTCGAAGTCGAAGCCTGGCCGGCAGTGCGGTTCCGCCTTGATCGTCGGCGGGAATTCTCGCAGGTTCTCCGCCGCGCAAGAGGGCCAGAGAGGGCTGACGCCCACTTCAACTCGATCGAGTGGCAAAATGCAGCTTGTCGGAAAGCGCGCGGCGCCGATGGTGGCGAAACGCAAGCGCGGAGAAGCGCCCCGACGAGGCGTCCGGGCGCTGCGACGTCCCCTTCGCGCGCTGGCCGCCGCATGCGCGCTGCTGATCGGTGCCGGGCTTCTTCGCGCGGAGGCTGCGGAGGCACCGTCCACCGACCGGCCGGTGCAATTCCAGGCCGATGAAATGACCTACGACAGCCGCAACGAGATCACCACCGCGCGCGGCAACGTTGTCGTCACTCAGGATCAGCGGCGCCTGATCGCCGATACGCTGACCTACGATCAACTGAACGACCGGTTGACCGCCTCCGGCAACGTTACTCTCTACGAGCCTTCCGGAGAAGTGGTTCGCGCCCAATCACTGGATGTTACCGGCGACCTGAGGGACGGTGTGATCGAGGATATCCGGGCGATTCTCGCCGACGGCTCGCGCCTGACGGCGGAGCGGGGCGAGCGCCGCGAGGGCGTTCTGACCCAGGTCAATAACGCCACCTATACGCCTTGCCGCGCTTGCGCCGAAGACCCGTCGCGCGCACCGCTGTGGCAGGTGCGGGCGGTCACGGTGAAGCACGACCAGGAGCAAAGGATCGTCGAGTTCGATAATGCCTGGCTCGACTTCTCCGGCATTCCGGTCTTCTACGTTCCCTACCTTTACCAGCCCGACCCGACCGTTAAGCGGAAAAGCGGCTTGCTGATTCCGGGGTTCGGCCAGTCCTCCGACCTCGGCTTCATGGTCCAGATACCGTATTACGCCGTGCTGTCCGACACGCAGGACGTGACACTGACGCCCTGGTTTACCACCAACGAAGGCCCGGTGCTGGAGGCGGAATACCGCCAGGCACTGCAGCATGGAGACATCGACTTCAGCGGCAGCGGCACCTACGATTCGCGGAATCGGGCCATGGGACACGTTTTGGGCAAGGCACGGTATGACATCAGCGAGGACTGGCGAGCCGGCCTCGATGCGCAGCGCGCGACCAACCGCACCTACCTCAGGCGCTACGGCTTCAACAACTCCCGGACACTGACATCGCGCCTCTACGGAGAGAACTTCCGTGGATCGCGAGATTATCTGACCGGCCGGGTCATGGCATTCCAGAATTTGGAAGACGACATCGACCAGGAGAACGTGCCGTACGTCGCGCCGTGGATCGACTATTACCACGTGTCCGACATCGACCGCTTCGGCGGGCGGACCGATCTGCATCTCGACACCGTCGCCCTGACCCGCCAGGAGGGGACCGACACCCGCCGACTGTCGGCCCGCGCCCAGTGGGAGCGGCCGTTCATCGGCCCTTTGGGCGACGTCGTCACCGTGACTGCGGCGCT
>DAIQPV010000381.1:0-2126 GCA_036787145.1 Rhodospirillales bacterium | reverse complement strand
GGACGCCCCGGAGGTCATCCAGGGTCTCGCCATCGCGCTGAAGTGCGGTGCTACCAAGGCCCAGTTCGACGCCACCATCGGCATCCACCCGACGGCGGCCGAAGAATTCGTAACGATGCGCCAGAAGCGCGAATAAATGCCCGGCGCCAGGCAACTGCGCGCCAATGGTCCGATAAAATACGGCAAAACCCCCCTGATCTGGTAAGGTCCGGGCCGGTAAGCTTGCCTGTCCCGCCGCCAGTTGCGATATTAAGATCGTGGTTTACTTCGGCGGCTTACACCGAGCCGGCAGGCAAGGACAGCAGCAGTGATGAGTGAGCACAAGGTTATTAAACTTAACGACGTGATACTCTCCGAAGCGTCTCAAGGGCAAGCGGCGCGGACAAAGTATAACCTTGACGCCATCGATGCGAAGGACGAGGTTGTGACCGTCAAGATCACGTCGCCGGTGGTCACCTCGTCATTCATCCGCGGCTTTGTCGGCCCAAGCGTGCGCCGGCTCGGATACGACAACTTCGTGAAGAAGTATGAGTTTGAATCTTCACCCAACGTCAAGAGCAACATTCTGGCCAACGCGCGATATGCCTCGGATCTTGAGGAATAGCGAAAGCACTCTGGTGTAAGCAGCCTGTCACTGCTCGCGGACCATGGCTCATGCCCGCCTGTCCGCACCGCGGCCGTTTGTGCAAGTGGCTCCTCCCGCCCCTGCTGGGCTTGGCTCTCGCCAGCATGGGTCATAGGACATTCGCCGCACCGACGCCGGTGCCCGCTCCCAACCGGGCGATCGCTCCGGAAGCCCCGCCGCCGATCATCTTCTCTCCCCAGATCACGGTGCCGCCGGCGTTGCCGCCGGCGGTCACCTTCTCCCCGCAGATCATGGCCCAGGTTCCAGAGCCCAATCCTCTGAAGACCTGGCTGCCCGTGGGCGTCGCCATCTTCTCGGCGGCCGTGGCGGCATTCTCGGCGTGGCTGGCACGGCGGAGCCAGAATTTTGCAATCGATAAGGACTGCGCCGCTGTTGTCAGGGATCACCGCGCCCGGCAGGCCGAGGCCGGCCTGCTGGCCTACGAAAACAACGTGGCACGACCGGTGGGCGCGGTGCTCGACCTCGTCGAGAGAATGGTCAACGACGTCTCCAAAATCCGTCCGGTTGCCGCCGCCGATGTCGACAGGAAACTGAAAGACCTGGGCCTGTCGGTCATGGCCGATCAGGCCAACAGTGAGCGCCTTTGCGGCGAGGCAGACGACGCGCTGCCGAAGGGCACCTCGTCGCCCGATGCTACCTCGTCGCCCGAGGCCACCCCGTCGCCCAAAAAGACTGAACCCCCGAGCTTCGCCGGGATGTTCGTCAGGCGGGGGATGGACACCCTGTTCATCGAGGCGATCACCGAAGCCTTGAAAGGGCCCCCGGGCGGCAAATTCGAGCAGCTCCTGAAGCAAGTGAAGGAATTGAAGGTAGAACTCCGCGGGCATCTCGAGAAAAAGCGGCAGGACGAAGCAATCCGGTGGATCAGGGATATTACCGAGGATCCCTTTTACGACCGGATCAAGCACTATCTTGATCCAACTGAGCTGCCGCCGCAGCTCCAGGCGCCGCGTAGCGGTCATTCCATTAGATGCTTTTTCCGGCGGCCGCGTCCCGGGATGCAGCCGGCCCCGGGCCGTCATGATCCACATCGCGAGTGACGACAAACGACGACATTTGACGACGTTTCGCGCCATCTTTGACGAAGACTATATACAGAGCAATTCGTTAAGACGAAAAATCGGTCTGGATCGGCCCGGATTCGATCTCCGCCTGGTCCCTGACCAGGCCAGAACATCGCCACCCGGCCGAAGCACCAGAAGCTCGCCAGGGTGCCGATGGCGTAGAGGGGATATACGCGCTCCAGCGCGAGCGCCAGGTTCATGCCGATGTGATCCGAGCCGCCGGCTGACACGCTCCGGTTCGCGACGATAGCGGGGTTTCACTTCGCCGCATGCCGGGCGCATCGCCGACCCGTCAGGGATCAGGCCGCCTGCATCGCCGCCAGGTCGTCGGCGACGGTGCCGATCGGCTTGACGGCGAACTGGTCCACCAGGATCTGGAGCACCGGCGGGGTGACGAATGCCGGCAGCTTGGGGCC
>DAIQPV010000046.1:0-14058 GCA_036787145.1 Rhodospirillales bacterium | reverse complement strand
CGGTTCGCGCGCTGATGACCGCGGTGCGCCATTCTCCCTCGGCGCCGCTGGTCGTCCTGTCCCGTCACGGTCCCGACGTGGCGCTGCCGGCGTCCCATCCGGCAGCCGGCAAGACGCTGGTGGACGGCCGGCCCGCCGCCTATGTCTGCGTCGGCCAGACCTGCTCGCCGCCGCTGCAGGATGCCGAGGCCTTGCGGCAGGCGCTGAGCCGGGCGTAGAACAAGCCATGCCGCACATCAGCCTGCCGTCTCCCCTCGGTGTCCTCACCCTCTTCGAGGAGGAGGGGGCGCTGGTGGCAGTAGAATGGGGGCGAGCGTGCGACACAACATCCGCAGCGACACCCCTGCTGCGCGCCGCCCGCCGGCAGCTCGACGCGTATTTCGATGGCGCTCTTCAGGCGTTCGACCTGCCGCTCTCTGCCGCGGGAACGGCGTTCCAGCGGCGGGTCTGGGACCGGCTGCGCGATATTCCCTATGGCTGCACCGAGACCTATGGCACACTGGCCCGCGACCTGAGCACGTCGCCGCGCGCGCTGGCGGGCGCCTGCTGTGCCAATCCGCTGCCCGTGATCGTGCCGTGTCACCGGGTGATCGGGGTCGGGGGGCTGCTGGGCGGCTACTCCGGGGGCGAGGGCGTTGAGACCAAGAAGGCGCTGCTGCGGCTGGAAGGTACACTGGGCTGGGAACCGGCGCTGCTTTTCGAGCGTCAGCCGATTTCGGAGGACAGGACATGAGCAAGGCGATCCGCATCCACCGTCCCGGCGGCCCCGAGGAAATGGTGTGGGAAGAGGTCGAGGTCGGCGCCCCCGGCCCCGGCCAGGCGCTGCTGCGGCAGGCGGCGGTCGGCCTGAACTACATCGATGTCTACCACCGCACCGGTCTTTATCCCCTGCCGGTGATGCCGGCGGTGCTCGGCATGGAGGCGGCCGCCGTGGTCGAGGCGGTGGGCGAGGGCGTGAGCGATATCCGGCCGGGACAGCGCGTCGCCTATGCCAGCCCGCCACCAGGATCCTACGCCGAGCGCCGGCTGATGCCCGCCGACCGGCTGGTGCCACTGCCCGACGCGATCGACGACCGGCAGGCGGCGGCGATGATGCTGCAGGGAATGACGGCGCAGTACCTGCTGCGCCGCACCTACCGGGTCCAGCCGGGCGACGCCATCCTGGTGCAAGCCGCAGCCGGCGGCGTCGGCACCATCCTCTGCCAGTGGGGCCGGTACCTGGGCGCCACCGTCATCGGCACTGTTGGTTCCGACGCCAAGGCGGAGATCGCGCGCGCCAACGGCTGCCATCACGTGATCAACTACACGCGCGAGGCGTTTGCCCCGCGGGTCCGCGAGCTGACCGGCGGCGAGGGGGTCGCGGTGGTCTACGACGGCGTCGGCAAGACGACGTTCGACGGCTCGCTCGACAGCCTGCGGATGCTCGGCATGCTGGTTTCCTACGGCAACGCCTCGGGTCCGGTGCCGCCGTTCGAGCCCGCGATCCTGTCGCAGAAGGGCTCGCTGTTCTTCACCCGGCCGACGCTGATGAACTACACGGCGAAAACGGCCGACCTGCGTGCGTCGGCGGCCGAGCTGTTCGAGGTCGTGGCCGGCGGCCACGTCAAGATCACCGTCAGCCAGACCTACCCGCTCGCCGAAGCCGCCCAGGCGCACCGGGACCTGGAAGCCCGCAAGACCACCGGCTCCACGGTGCTGCTGCCGTAGGCAGAAATACCGGATTCGTAGGGTGCCAATGAGCAAAGCGAATTGCACCACCGGCACGCCCCAAGGACGGGCTCGGACCAAGCCGATCCCGGTCGCCTGGCTGCCGCGCAAGTAGGCGATAGGCCTAGTTTAAGTTATTCTCTTCGAGTTTCGAGGAACTGACATGCGCTATCGGATCGCCCTCCACAAATCCGAGGAAGGATTTGCCGTTTCGGTGCCGGGCCTGCCGGGGTGCTGGTCCCAGGGAGCGACCGAGAGCGAGGCGATCGAGAACGCGAAGGAAGCCATCCGCGACTATCTCGCGGTGGTCAGCGAGCTGCTGAGCGGCGAGCAGGTTCGCGAGATCGACGTCTCGGTGTGAGCCTTGCCGAAGATCCCTGGCGTTAATCACCTGGACGCCGTGCGAGCGCTTCAGAGGGCCGGTTTTCGGATTGTCAGACAGGGCAAGCACATCGTCATGACAGACGGCATCCGGATACTGACCATCCCGCGCCATAACCCGGTTAACGCGTATACTCTCGGCGGTATCGTTCGCGACGCTGGCCTCACTCCCGAGGAATTTCGCGACTTTTTGCGATGAGGAATACGCAAGCGGATCGTTGAAAGTCAGATCAGATAGGCGAATGCAGGGACAGCGAGCAGAATTGACGCGCCTTGGGCAGGGCAAGGCAGAGCATCCCTTGAAAAAGATACTTCCAAAAGTAAGGCGCTTTGGATCGTGGTGCGTTATCGAGCCTCTCGGTAAGGGAGGCAACGGCGTAGTTTGGAAAGCGCAGCATGATGATGGGCGGCTTGGTGCTATTAAGCTGCTAAAAAAGACCGACGACTACAGCCGGGCCCGGTTTCAGAGAGAAATCATAGTAACAAGGAACTGCTCTGACATAGCAGGCGTAATTCCACTCATTGAATCCAACCTTCCGGACGGCACGAGTACCGGAAATCTGCCGTGGATGGTGAGCCCGATCGGTGAATCTCTCGCTGACCAGTTTCCACAAGACCCTTCACTCGAAGACGTAGTAAGTCTATGCGCATCTCTGGCACGCTCGTTATCAGCGATACACGAACGCGGCTATTCGCATCGAGATATAAAACCGGGAAATATCCTTTGGCACAACGGAATGTGGAGCCTCTGCGATTTCGGACTGGCCAGCGTCCCAGACGGGACTCCTATGACAGACGGGCATCGCAAGCTTGGCCCAATGTATTATATTGCGCCGGAAATGTTGAACCAGCCTGACACATCCGATGGCAAAAAGGCGGACGTCTATTCGTTGGCTAAGATTTTATGGACGCTCGGGAGCGGGCAGAATTACCCCCTTCCTGGCACACACAGGATCGACGAAAAAGCAATGACTTTAAGTGCGTGGCGCGACCATCGTTGGGTGCCGTCCTTGGACTATCTGCTGGAAGCCACCACGCAACTTGATCCAAATAAGCGGCCAACGATGAGCCAGTTTGCAGAGGAACTTTCCCAATTGCTATCTCCGAGCAAGAGGACGCAGGCGCCTGACGAGCTCTCGCGGTTCAAAGCCGAATTCAGGTACGCACAACGGTCCCAAATCGAGGCCGAGCGGCTTTCGGATGTTTACAATAGAGCGAGTGCTGAACGGCTAAGAGTATTGCGTCAGTTTAAGTATGTCCTACAAACAATTAAAGAGAAATTGGAGAGAGAAGTTGACGCGCATTATGTCGAATTGCTAGACTGGTCTAGATTCACGGATGCAACGATATACAGGGAGGTGACCGGGAATCAGGCTGCTGGATCTACGGATGAGCTATTTAATTCCTGTACTTTAAAGATTACGCTTAACAAGGGAACGCCTGCTTCTAACCGTCCATGGTATTCCGGGACTTTGATAGGCGGGATCAACCTGGGCCTGAAAACTCGTAACGCTGACCCTTCTTTGATCGACGTCCATGCGCCTGTGGTGGTTGCCGCAGGCTATGTTTTGAGCGTGACGATCAACGAGGTAGGACAGCGAGAAAAGGAAAATACGATAAGAGTCTGGGGCGAGGCGGGAGAGTTCCTCTTTGGCGCGCCCAGCGAACCGGCCACAATGGACCGCCTTACTGAGGTCATGTGGGCTAATCTGGAAGACGCGTTAGAAACACTACTGCGCACATACGAAACGATGGACCTCACCGCCGCCGCGTCATCGGCACCGAGCCGCGCTTGACCCGGCGGATGACCTCGCCGGCGGGGAGCGGGCGGGCGCCGTCGCGTTCCAGCAGCGGTACGGCGCGCCGGCGGAACGGGATGACCAGCAGCACGCCGGCGACAAAGCCGCCGATGTGCGCCCACCAAGCGACGCCGCCGCCCTCGCCGGCCATGTCCATCGTGGCACTCACCGCCTGCAACACGAACCACAGGCCGAGGACGACGAAGGCGGGCAACGTGATGAAGAAGCGGAAGAGGGGGTGCAGCACCAGGTAGGCGCCGAGCACGCCGGAGATGGCGCCCGACGCACCCACGGTGGGAATCTGCGAGTCCGGGCCTGCGGCGACGTGCGCCAGCGCCGCGGCGACGCCGCACACCAGATAGAAGATGAGGAAGCGGACGTGTCCCATCGCATCCTCGACGTTGTCGCCGAAGATCCACAGGAACAGCATGTTGCCGCCCAGGTGCAGCCAGCTTCCGTGCAGGAACATCGAGGTGACCAGCGTCACGTGCGCGGGCACCACGGCCAGGCCGGCGGGGAGCGCCTTCTCGCCGGTGATCACCGCCGGGATCGCGCCCAGCGCCAGGATCATCCGCTCCTGCGCCGGCCCCAGGCCTACCTGCCACACGTAGGTGAGCACGCAGGCGGCGATCAGCGCCACGGTGACGGAGGCGAAGCCGATGAAGCGCAGCGGGTTCTCGTCCTTCAGCGGGATCAGCATCGTCTTCTCCCGGTTCCCGCCGCCCGCTTGTGCCGCGTCAGTGGACGGAGGCCAGCAGGGCTTCGAACATCGGCCGGCCGTCGGTGCCGCCGAGCTGGGGATCGGCGAGCCGCTCGGGGTGCGGCATCATGCCGAGCACGCGGCCGCGCGCATCGATGATGCCGGCGATGCCGGCCAGCGAGCCGTTGGGATTCGAAGCCTCGTCCACCGCGCCCTCGGCGCTGCAATAGCGGAATGCGACGCGGCCCTCGCCTTCGAGGCGGGCAAGCGTCTCGGCATCGGCGAAGTAGTTGCCCTCGTTGTGCGCGATCGGCAGGCGGATCACCTGGCCCGCCCGGTAGCCGCGGGTGAATGGCGTGTCGCCGGTCTCGACGTGCAGGAAGATGTCCTTGCAGACGAAGCGCAGCCCGGCATTGCGCAGCAGCGCGCCGGGCAGCAGTCCAGCCTCGGTCAGCACCTGAAAGCCGTTGCAGATGCCCAGCACCGGCACGCCCTCGGCGGCGCGCTCTTTGACCGCACGCATCACCGGCGAGTGGGCGGCGATCGCGCCGCAGCGCAGGTAGTCGCCATAGGAGAATCCGCCGGGGACGACGATCAGGTCGAGCGGCGGCAGGCTCGCCTCGCGGTGCCAGATCATCAGCGGCTCGCGGCCACTCACCTGCCGCAGCGCCAGCGCCACGTCGCGGTCGCAGTTGGACCCGGGAAAAACGATGACCGCCGCTTTCATTGCGTGATGTCGATGGCGGCGATGTCGATGGCATAGTTCTCGATGACCGTGTTCGCCAGCAACTGCCGGCACATGGCATCGAGAGACGCGCGCGCCCGCTCCGGATCGGTTTCCTTCAGGTCGAGTTCGATGAACTTGCCCTGCCGCACCTGCTCGACGCCGTCGAAGCCAAGCGCCGCCAGGGAGTGCTGCACCGCTTTGCCCTGGGGATCGAGCACCCCCGGCTTCAGCGTCACGTGAACCGTCGCCTTCAGCATGCCTGGCCCGTCCTGCGTTGTTGTCCCGGCATCATTGCATCGCCTCCGGGCCCTTCATATCGACCGGGCCGCTTTCCGGCAGAATGCCGAGGCGGCGTGCCACCTCTTGGTAGGCATCGGCGTGACGCTCGAAGTCGCCGTCGCGGCAGAGGCGCTGATTGGTGCGGATATCCCAGAGCCGGCAGGAGTCGGGGCAAATTTCGTCGGCGAGGACGATCCGCGCCTGATCCTCTTCCCAAAGCCGCCCGAACTCCACCGTCAGGTCCATCAGCCGCATGCCGATGCCCAGGAACACCCCGCTGAGGAAGTCGTTGATCCGCAGCGACAGCGCCATCACCTCGTCCAGGTCCTGGGGAGTGGCCCAGCCGAACGCGGTGATGTGCTCTTCCGAGACCATCGGATGATTGAGGTCGTCCGACTTGTAATAGTACTCGACGATGGATCGCGGCAGCGCCGTGCCCTCGCTCATCCGGAAAATCTCGGCGAACGAGCCGGCGGCAACGTTGCGGACCACCACCTCCAGCGGGATCATCTCGACTTCGCGCACGAGCTGTTCGCGCATGTTCAGGCGGCGGACAAAGTGCGTCGGCACGCCCATCTCCCCCAGCCGCAGCATCAGGTATTCGGAGATGCGGTTGTTGAGGACGCCCTTGCCGGTGATGACGGCCTTGCTGGTGACGCTGGGACCGCTGGCCTCGTCCTTGAAATATTGCACGAGGGTGCCGGGTTCCGGCCCTTCGTAAAGGATTTTAGCTCTGCCCTCAAAGATCTGTCTGCGTCGCGGCATTGTCGCTCGTCCTGGAAATGGCGCCACCGCCGTCGGCCGGAGCCAGCGTGATATATCAACTGTCTGCGCTGGGCACAATCGTACCACATCGCAGCGGTTTGACATCGTCGCCCGCAAGAGGATTTGGGGCCGGGGCGAAGCTCAGGCATCCAGCGCCGCGAACGGCGCCTCGCCCGGGCGGCCGGCGGCGAACAGCCAGACCGGCGGGGTCGCCGCGTCCGCTGCCAGCGCCATCAGCGAGGCGCAGACGGTGCCGAATCCGCTCGCGGTTATCACCGTCATGGCACCGCCGGGGCCAGCTCCGGCGTCGGTCTCGCGCGCCGCCAGCAGCGCGACCCAGGCCGCCCAGTCGGCTTGCTCGGGCCGGGGGGCGCGGCTGGCGTCAAACTGGGGCAGGTAGCGCCGGATGCGAGGCGAGCGCGCGTCGTTGCGATCATGGGCGGTGATCATTGACAGTCCGGCGGGCAGCCGTTCGATCACCGGCCGGCGGTCGGCCCCGGCCGAGCCCCCTCCCGCCGGATCGCTTTCGCCGGCCTCGCCGTCGTGCGCGGCGCGAATCCAGAAGGCCTCGTGCGCGTCGGTCACGACCATGTTGAACGGCCGCCAGGCCGTCGCCTCGACGTCGCTGATCACCTGCGCTGCGCCACGGGCGGTTCCCGCCGCGAGCGCCCGGAGCGGCAGCTCGCCCCGGCTGCGCCGGCCGGGTGCCGGCCCCAGGGTGTTGATGCGATTGAGAACGGCGGCGATGACGCCGGCATCGTTGCGGGCCAGCCAGGTACCGCCGGCGGTGATGTCCAGACCTCCCGTCACCTTCGGCCGGGATGGCCAGTGACGCCCCGGCGCCCGCCAGGGGCGGTCGGCCATCTCGTCGCGGTTGGCGGCGAGCAGCAGTGGCCACGAATGGCCGGGGCGGTGAAGAATGACGATGGTGCACATGATGCAAGCGTGGCTCTGCGTTGCGCCTGGGGTCAGCGCGTTGCGGTTGCGCCAGTCTGGCCGCGGACCTAGACTTCCCTTATATCACGATATCAAGGGTCGTCCCGTTCGACGACCGCATCGGCCGCCGGGAACGCAGATGACCGACCTCTTTCGCGAAATCGAACAAGGATACGAAGCGAAGTTCAAGCTGGACGAAGAGCTTCGGTTCAAGGTGCGCAGCCGCCGCAACAAGCTGTTCGGCCTGTGGGCTGCCGACCAGCTGGGCTTCGTCGATGGCGATGCCGTCGCCTATGCGCGCAGCCTCGTCCGCCTGGAGCTGGAGCAGCCGGGCCACATCGACGTGGCGGAAAAGGTGGCGCGCGACCTTCGGGCGCAGGGGGTGACGCTCAACGACGCTCAGATCCGCACCGCGCTCGCCAACGCCGAAGACACCGCCATCGGCGAGATCGCCGACACCTATCCCATGCCGCTCGGCAACGACCACGTGCAGGTGGGCGGCTGAACGCCGCCCGCTTGCGGGAGAGGGAGGGCCCGGCGCGGAAGCGACGGGAGGGTGAGGGCCGCCGCCTCGTCCGCCTTACGCCAGCACCCGGGCGAAGATCGTATCGACGTGCTTCATGTAATCGCCCAGGTCGAACAGGCCTTCGAGCGTGTCCGGGTCCAGCAGGCGGGTGACTTCCGGGTCGGCCCGCAGGGCGTCGAGGAAGGTGCCGTCGCCGTTCCACACCGCCATGGCGTGGCGCTGCACCAGGCGGTAGGCGTCTTCCCGTGCCATCCCGGCCTGGGTCAGCGCCAGCAGCACCCTCTGTGAGAACAGCAGGCCGCGCAGCCGCCCGATGTTGGCCTGCATCGCCTCGGGATAGACGATCAGCCGATCGATCACGTCGGTCATGCGGGCCAGGGCGAAGTCGAGCGTGATCGTGGCATCGGGTGCGATGAAGCGCTCCACCGACGAGTGCGAGATGTCGCGCTCGTGCCACAGTGCCACGTTCTCCATCGCCGGGATCGCCGCCGCGCGGACCATCCGTGCCAGACCGGTCAGGTTCTCGGTGAGGATCGGATTGCGCTTGTGCGGCATGGCCGAGGAGCCCTTCTGGCCCTCGGAGAAGAACTCTTCCGCCTCGCGCACCTCCGTGCGCTGCAGGTGGCGGATCTCGACGGCAAGCCGTTCCAGCGAGCTGGCTATTACCGCCAGCGTGGCAAAGAAAGCGGCGTGGCGGTCGCGCGGGATCACTTGCGTCGAGATCGGTTCGACCGCGAGGCCCATTTTTGCGGCCACATGCCGCTCCACCGCCGGATCGACGGTGGCGAAGGTGCCGACGGCGCCCGAGATGGCGCAGGTGGCGATTTCGCGCCGCGCCGCCTCCAGCCGGTCGCGGTTGCGGCGCCACTCGGCCCAGAAGCCCAGCAGCTTGAGGCCGAAGGTGGTGGGCTCGGCGTGCACGCCGTGGCTGCGGCCGATCGAAGGCGTCAGCTTGTGTTCCAGCGCGCGCCGCTTGAGCGCCGCCAGCAGGGCGTCGATGTCTGCCAGCAGGATGTCCGAGGCGCGGGCGAGCTGGACGGCGAGGCAGGTGTCCAGAACGTCCGATGACGTCATGCCCTGGTGGAGGAAGCGCGCTTCCTTGCCGACGTGCTCGGCGACGTTGGTGAGAAAGGCGATGACGTCGTGCCGGGTCTCGCGCTCGATCTCGTCGATGCGGGCGACCTCAAAGGCGCCCCGCTGCCACACCGCGGCGGCGGCTTCCCTGGGGACGACGCCCAGATCGGCGAGCGCATCCAGCGCGTGCGCCTCGATCTCCAGCCAGATGCGAAAGCGCGCCTCCGGGGTCCAGAGTGCCGCCATCTCGCTGCGGCTGTAGCGTGGAATCATCGGCTGTTCTGCCTTAGGTTCGAGAACGAGCGACAGCGGCGCGGGCAGCGCCGCCGGCCAGCGTGTGGGATTAAGGGGTGTTGATGGTCTCGGCAAGCGGCGGCGATGCAAATCCGGCGGAAGCCGGCGGAAATAACGGGGAGCGACTGGTCGATATTCCGCTGTTCGATGTGGAGGCGCCGGCGGCGGAGCGGCTGATGACGCTCGCTGCCGATCGTATCGACATGCTGATCAGCCACGGACAGCGGCATTACGGGCGGCTGGTCCTGGCAGCCGGCGATCGGCTGACGTGGGCTTGGCTGCAGCGCAGCGGCAATCCCTATCTCGACGAGATCGCGCGCATTCGCCGCCGCCTGGGACGGCCGGGAGCGGTGCTGCTCAACATGTCCTATGAATGGAGCTGCACCACCGCGGTTGTCGCCGATGCCGCCTGTGGCATGCGCCTGCTGCGCACGCTCGACTGGCCGCTGACCGGCCTCGGCCGGACGGTGCTGGTCGCCCGCCAGCGCGGCGCCGCCGGACATTACTACAGCATCACCTGGCCCGGCTTCGTCGGCGTGCTGACCGGCCTGGCGCCGGGGCGGTTCAGTGCCGCGATCAATCAGCCGCCGCTGCGGCGGGTTACCGGCCTTAAGCCCCTCGACTGGGTCATCGCGCGTGTCGGGCTCTGGCGGGAGAACGGCCTGCCGGCGACGCACCTCCTGCGCCGGGTCTTCGATACGTGCCGCACCTATGCCGAGGCCAGGCAGATGCTGATCGAGACGCCGCTGTGCCTGCCGGCGTTCTTTACCCTCGCCGGGATCGAACCGGGGGAGGGTTGCGTGATCGAGAGGCGGCAGCGCTCGGCGGCCGTCCACGAGGCGCCGGCCGTCATGAGCAATCACTGGGTGGGCTTCGCCCTGCAAGGGCACGACCGTGGCCATGACAGCATCCGCCGCCGCGCGCTGATGTCTGGCCTGGCGCCGGACGCCGATGAGAGCCTGTCCTGGCTGCAGCCGCCGATCCTCAACCCAACGACCCGGCTGGTGGCCACGGCGAACGCCGCGACGGGGGCGCTGTGCGTTCAGGGATGGGAACGGCACGGCCCTGCCACCCGTCTGTTCACGCTGCCGCGGGCCGGCATGCTCGCCGCTTAGACCGGCGAGGGCTGTCAAGGGCGCGAGAGCGGCGCGTACAGGTCGGTCGTCGCCGATACTCAGCAGTCGAATGCCTGAGCAGATCAGGAACGTCCTACGCTCAAACTGCGCCTTTAACGCGTCCCGCTGACGATCGCCGCGCGGAGTAGCAAGTAAAATTCCTTGAACACCTTCCAATGCTTCCGCCTAGTGGAATAGAAATTCCGGAAGTGCAAATGACACCAGTTCTTATTTGCATGAATAATATAATAAATCTGCAAAAATTTCTATCAATCTGCCGGCAAGTTGCTTAGGATCGAGGCAGCTTGGATAAAAGCGAATGCTCGCGCCAATAACCAAACAAATGCGAGCAAGGGAGGACTCGATGACCGGCGAGCTGCGCTTGGCAGATCACGGCTATGGCGACTTGGACGGGTATGTTGGCGCGCTCGGCGGCCTGCAACGACGGGACTTTCTAAAGTTCTGCACGGGGGTTGCGGCTACGCTCGGGCTCAGTCCGTCGCTGGGCGTCCGTATCGCCGATGCCGCGACGGCGCCAAAGCGGCCGCCGGTCATCTGGATTTCAGCGCAGGAATGCACGGGTTGCACCGAATCCCTGTTGCGGGCCCATCATCCGACAATCGAGACGCTGATCCTCGACATGATCTCTCTCGATTATCACGAAACGCTGGCTGCCGGCGCGGGCCACCAGGCGGAAGACTTCAAAAACGCGTCGATCAAGGAGAACTGGGGGAAATACGTCCTCGTTGTCGACGGATCGATCCCCACCAAGGACGGCGGCGTCTATTGCATGGTGGGCGGCAAGCCGATCCTGCAAACCGTCAAGGAAACGGCGGAGGGGGCGGCGGTCGTCATCGGCATCGGATCGTGTGCGTCCTGGGGCGGCATTCCTTCAAGCGATCCCAATCCGACGGGGGCGAAGTCGTTGCAGGAGGTCTTGCCCGGCAAGACGGTGATCAATATTCCCGGCTGTCCGCCCAATGTTTATAACTTCCTGTCGACCGTTCTCTACTACCTCACCTTCGGCAAGGCGCCGGAGCTCGACGACAAGAACCGTCCCAAATTTGCCTACGGCCGCCTGATCCACGAGAACTGCGAACGTCGCCCGCATTTCGACGCCGGGCGATTTGCCCTGGAATTCGGCGACGCCGGACACCGCCAGGGTTGGTGCCTGTACAAAATCGGCTGCAAGGGGCCGGAAACCTGGGCCAATTGCCCGGCGATCTTGTTCGGCGACGTCGGCTCCGGCTCCTGGCCGGTCGGCACCGGGCATCCCTGCTTCGGCTGCACCGAGCAGGGCGTTGGGTTTGCCAAGCCGATCCATGCGATGGCCAAGGTGCTGACCGTAACGCCGCCCACCGCATTTCCGCGCGTCGGCGAAGAAAAAGGCCACGGGGTTACTCCCGGCGCGGCGGCACTGGTGGGTGCGCTCGGGGGTGCGGCTGTCGGCGCCGGCGCGGTGCTGGCCTCGCGGCTGGGCAAGCACGCGCCCGCGGCAGACCCTCCGGCGACGCCTTCCGGGCCGGACAAGCCCAACCGATGACGGAAGGTGCAGCGATGACGCCTCATCGTCGCGGGTTTCTCAAGGCGCTCGCCGCTGGCGGCGCCACGACGGCGGCGGCCACCGTGACCGCGGTGGGGGATCCCTCTGAGGCCCAGGCCCTGCAGCGCGCGCCGAAGCCGATGCCGCCGGACGCCGTCGGCCTGCTCTACGACTCCACGCTGTGCGTCGGCTGCAAGGCGTGCGTGTCCGCCTGCAAGCAGGCAAACCATATGCCCGCGGAAATCCAGCCGGAGCAGGAAAGCTGGAATCCCGGCCTGTGGGACAGCCCGAAGGGGCTCTCGGGAAAGACACTGAACGTCATTCTGGTCTATCGCGACGGCGGGATGGAGCGGAAGGACCGAGAGGAAAACGGCTTCGCCTTCGTCAAGCGCCAGTGTCTCCACTGCGTCGATCCGTCCTGCGTCTCCTGCTGTCCTGTCTCAGCGATGACCAAGGATCCCGTCACCGGGATCGTCAGCCACGACAAGGAGCGCTGCATCGGCTGCCGCTACTGCGTCTTCGCCTGCCCCTTCGAGGTGCCCAAGTTCGAGCTCGAAGAGGCGTTCGGGCAGATTCAGAAATGCCAGTTGTGCAAGCACCGCCTGGCCGAGGGCCAGCTCCCGGGCTGCGTCGAATCCTGCCCGACCGGGGCGACGCTGTTCGGCCGGGTGGACGACCTGCGGCGCGAAGCGCATCGGCGTCTGGCCCTGCAACCGGGAGACACGTACGAGTATCCACGCAACGATCTCAGCGGTCGCATCGGCCCGAAAACGGAGCCGCAGCCCAAGGTGGTCGAGGCGGCCTATATCCCGGAGATCTACGGCGGTGACGCCAAGGTGCTGGGCGGGACGCAAGCGCTCTACCTCTCCGCCGTGCCGTTCGACAGGCTGGGGCTGCCGTGGCAGAACGTGCCGCCGCATGGCTATGCGACGCTGACGGAGGGTGTTCAGCACACGCTCTACCGCTGGATGCTGGCGCCGGCGGTGGTGCTCGGCGGACTGGTCTATTTCGCGCGGCGGAACTTCGCCACCCACCATCCCGATGAAGCCGGAAACGAAAAGAAGTCAGAGCCCGACTGAAATGAAACGTCCAGGATCAGTTCCCCGCTGCGGATCATCACGGCCGTGCTTGTCGTGCTTGTCACGGCCCTCCATGCCTGGCCCCGGGGGAGCGGCTGGAACGATCCCGTGGATGCGCGGAACAAGTCCGCGCATGACGACAGGGCGAGAGCGGCCATGAGCACGCATGAACACGCGCCGGTGGGCGGGAGGCTGGTCACGCCCACGTTCATTTTTCTGCTGGGGCTGGTCGGCATCGCCGCCGTCGTTATCGCCATCCGCCTTATCTTCGGGCTGGGGACGGTCACCAACCTCAGCGACGGCTATCCCTGGGGCATCTGGATCGCCATCGACCTGATCATCGGCACGGCGCTCGGCTGCGGCGGCTTCGTCACCGCGTTCCTCGTCTACATCGTCAACCGCGGGCAGTACCACCCGCTGGTCCGTTCGGCCCTCATGACCAGCCTGTTCGGATACGCGCTGGGCGGCATGGCGGTGATGTTCGACCTTGGCCGCTGGTGGCAGGGCTACAACATCATGCTGCCGTGGCTGGTCAACACCAACTCGGTGTTGCTGGAAACGGCGCTGTGCATCTTCTGCTATATCCTCGTGCTTCTGGTGGAGTTTTCGCCGGCCTTTTTTGAGCGGTTCGGACTGGCGGAGCCGAAGCGCAAGCTCAACCGCTTCCTGTTTTTCTTCACCGGCCTCGGCGTTTTGCTGCCGATGATGCACCAGTCATCGATGGGCACGGTCGTCGTGCTGCTCGGCTATAAGCTGTCGCCGTTGTGGCAGTCGCAGCTGCTGACGATGTTCTTCCTGATCACCGCCGTCACCATGGGTCTCGGCGTCGTCATTCTTGAGTCGGTGACGTCGTCCGTCGCCTTCCGCCGCCCCTATGAATCGCCGGTGCTGAAAGGGATGGCGGGCATCGCCGCGTCGGCGATGGTCACCTTCCTGCTGCTGCGGGCCTTCGATTTGCTTCGTGTCGGCGCGTGGCCGCTGGCGTTCGAGGGGACCGTTCAGGCGCTGTCGTTCTGGGTCGAGGCGGCGCTGGGAGCGGTGGCCGTGGCGGTTCTGCTGCCGAAGGGCGGGCGGGGGCATCCCCGCAACCTGTTCGTTGGCTCTGCGGCGATCGTGCTCAACGGCGCTCTCTA
>DAIQPV010000380.1:0-2177 GCA_036787145.1 Rhodospirillales bacterium | reverse complement strand
AAGGCGCCCATATCAAGGCGTTCTTGTACCGCCAGATGATGCGCTTCGGACCGGAGCGGCTCAGCCGGGATATCCGCATTATCCACGGGTATCTCGTCGATAGCGGGCGGGCGGTGTGGCTGGGGGACGACGTGCGCAAGGATCGGCCGCTGCCGGCGCTGGACTGTCTCGACCGGGCGGTTGGCCGTGTTCGCTCCCTCGTTGAGGCCACGGCACTTCTCGCCCCGGCGATGGCGACCGAGCCGGCCCTTACCGCTCTCCGCCGCTCTGCCTGATCAGCGGCTTGGGCAGCTTCGGGCGCCGCCCCTTCTGCCTCGAAGGGGGCCAGTCGTTTCTTGCTGCGCTTTACCGCGTGTGCTACGAGGTCAGGCTTTCCTGTCGGCCGGCGACCACAATCTAGCCGATCCCATTGTCGGCGACGGGGGCGGCGCTTGGCGCGCACCTTCGCGCCTGCGGTGCCGTTGACAATGCCGCGGTTAGGCCTGGGATATGCGCCTGGCGATTTACATTCGCAGTGTCGAGTCCGCGCGCGGGGCGGAGCGGGTTGCCGTTAACGTCGCCCGCGGTCTGGCCGCGCGCGGTCATCAGGTCGATTTTCTCGTGGAGGAAAGTGGGGATTGGCTTCGGCGCGAACTGGGCGGTGCCGCCAACAGCGTCTGCGTGGTCGATCTGCGCAAGACTTCCCACGACGGGATTGCCGACCGCTTGCTGCAGATGCGGACGTTTCTGACGTACCTTCTTTCGGCCCCTAGGACTCTCATAACGCACGGCGATGCCTGTCTGGGGCCTGTGGCGGCGCTGCTGTTCAAGGACGCACCGCCGCTTGTCGCCATTCGACGGTATCTCAAGTCCCAGCCGCATGCGGTCCTGTCGTTTCTGAACTATCCGAACGCCGTCCTGCTGCTCGTCGCCACCTTGCATCGCGGCAAGACACGCTTTGTCGTCAGCGTTCGCAATCACATGTCGTCAGCCGCCGCTTTCAACGAATCCGCGTGGGTGCGGTCGGTGCCCCGCCTGATGAGCCGGCTGTTCGGGCGAGCGGACGCCATCGTTACGCCCTCACAGGGCGTCGCCGAGGATGTAGCTGCAATAACCGGGATCGATCTGGACCGCATCGCCGTGATCTACAATCCGGTCTTCCGGCCGGAGTTGGTCGCGATGGCCGAAGCCCCCGTTGACCATCCCTGGCTGGTCGAGGGGAACGAACCCATCATTCTTGGATCCGGAAAATTCAAGCCCCAAAAGGACTTTCCGACGCTGCTTCGTGCCTTCGCCAAGGTGCGCGCCGAGCGGCCGGCACGGCTGATTGTGCTCGGCGAGGGCGAGGGAGAACGCCAATTGCGCGACTTGACCAGGAGCCTTGATATTGACGCAGATGTCGACTTTCCGGGACACGTCGACAATCCGTTCGCCTACTATCGCCGGGCCTCGGTGTTCGTCCTGTCGTCGATCTGGGAAGGGCTACCGAACGCGCTCATCGAGGCAATGGCCTGCGGCTGCCCGGTGGTCAGCACCGACTGTCCAAGCGGCCCCAGGGAAATTCTCGACGGAGGCCGCTTTGGCACGCTCGTCCCGGTGGGTGAGGCCGACACCATGGCCAAGGCGATCCTTACCACCCTCAGTGCTGCTCCGGCTCGGGGGTGCCTGATTGATCGAGCGCGCGAGTTTTCGCTGGACCGGGCGGTCCGGCGCTTTGAAGCGGTCATGGCAGGCTGACGCCGCCCATTCCCTGGGCTGCTGAGGAAACAGCATCATGTGCGGCATCGCCGGGTTCCTTTTGCCGGACGCGACGGCGAGCGCGGAAACGCTGCGCACCGTCACCGTGGCCATGACGGACGCCATTGCGCATCGCGGCCCCGACGATTCCGGCGTTTGGATGGATCCCGTCGCCGGGATTGCGCTCGGCCATCGGCGACTATCGATCGTCGATCTCTCGGCGGCCGGTCACCAGCCGATGCTCGGCGCTGACGGCCGTTTCGTGCTGTCGTTCAACGGAGAGATCTACAACTTCGGCGAACTCCGCGACGAACTGGAGGCTTTAGGGCACGGTTTCCGGGGGCATTCGGACACCGAGGTGCTGCTGGCGGCGGTTCGCCAGTGGGGCCTGCGCGAGGCGCTCGAACGCTGCAACGGCATGCTGGCGATCGCCCTGTGGGATCAGGAGCGCCGGACGCTGA
>DAIQPV010000045.1:0-14285 GCA_036787145.1 Rhodospirillales bacterium | reverse complement strand
CGCTTACAGATCGACCGGCCGGAGAGCCTCTGTGTGACTGAAGTAATCCCGCGTGATCAGTTCGGAAAGCTGCGGGAGCCGGGTGCCGACGGTATCCAGCAGCGTCTCCAGCGCACCCCGGCGGCCTTCGCTGTCCTCGTCGCACAGTTGCGCCACTTCGGCAAGACGGACTTCGGTCAGCAGCGAGAGGACCAGGCGCTGCTGCGCCGAGCGCACGTCCTCGTCCGGATCGCGGGGCAACTGGTCCACGTGGTCGAACACGGCTGCCACCTGGAACCCCACCGAGCGGGGGTTCGTCTCGTCCAGCAGCAGCAGATCGATCACCGGCGGCAGCATGGGCGTCGTGAGGTAGCGCGAGCGGTACGTCATGATGCTGTCGGCGAGTTCCAGCAGCAGCACAAGGCTGCCGTCGTCCTCCGGATTGCCGCGGGCGAGCAGGCTCCTGAACAGATCGACGAGATGCTGCGCCCGCTCCAGGCGGCGCCCCATGTCGAGGAAGCGCCAGCCGTGGTTTCGGGTCATATTTTCCATCTCCATGCCGGAGAAGGCGGCGAGCGCGCGAATGGCGTCGTCGAGCATTTCCAGCGATTCGCCGAGGTCGATAGGATGTCCCGTCCCGGCCGCCGGGTGCGCCGGCCGCATCGCCCGCGTCTGAAACCAGCTCAGCGTCCGCCACGCATCGAGCGACAGGCGGTCCCGCACCAGGGACGCGGTGCGGTGAAGATGAGCGAGGGTTTCCTGCAGCCCGTAGGCACACGTCGGGTCGAGCATCAGCACCGCAAGCTGCCTTTCCAGCACGGTGGCGCCGGTGGCGCCGGCTTCCACCTTCGGCAGTGGCATCTGGCTCTTTTCGAACAGGACGCGGAGCACCCGCTGCATCGCCGCCACGTTGTCTATCGGACTTGCGTCCTCCGTGAGACGGCGGACGACGCTGCGCAACACCCGCACCGTGTCCTCGGTCCGCTCGGCGTAGCGGCCCAGCCAGAACAGATTATCGGCGGAGCGGCTCGGCAGATCTTTGCCGGTGCGCTTCGGCTTGACGTAGCTCAGCGGCGAGCGCAGCAGGGTTACGGTGGTCTGCGGCTCATCGGCGAGGATCCAGGTGTCCTTGGTGCCGTCGCCGCGATGAAGGGCGATGGCACGGGCATCGCGCGAGGACGAAATCCGCGTCAGGCCGCCTGGCATAACCATGTACCCTGCGTCCTTGGTGGCGACGACAAAAGCCCGCAGCGTCATCGGACGCGGCTGCAGGCCCGCCGCCGTCCAGATCGGCGTCGTTGATAGTGAAACCAGCTCCTGGCCGACGAACTCGTTACCGCGGATCGCAAGCTGGTCGATGATCTGAACGCGTTCCTCCGGCGTCAGCGAGGCGCCTGGAACGGCGCTGGTGGTCCGCGACAGCAGCGTGCGGCGCTTGAAAGCGGAATCAATTGCCAGCCGGTCCAGGTTGTCGAGGATGAACTCCTTCACCCTTTCGTCTCCGCACCACCAGGTGGACGTGCTGGGAATCTTCAGGTCCTCACCCAGCAGGCGGCGGCACAGATTGGGCAGGAAGGCGAGCATCGCCTTGGTCTCGGCCAACCCGCTGCCGAGGGCGTTGGCGACGGTGATATTGCCGGCGCGGACGGCCTGGACGAGGCCGGCGACGCCCAGCAGCGAATCGGTGCGCAGCTCAAGCGGATCGCAGTACTCCGCGTCGACCCGGCGCAGGATCAGGTCCACCGGCTTCAGCCCATCGACCGATTTCAGGTAGACGCGATTGTCGCGGGTCGTCAGGTCGCCACCTTCCGCGAGCGTGTAGCCCAGGTAGCGGGCGATGTAGGCATGGGCGAAGTATCCTTCGCCCGCGGGGCCGGACGTCAGCAGTACGATGCGGGGGTTCTCGCGATTGGTCCGCGCCACCAGGCTTTCGTGCATCGCCTGGAAATAGTTCGCCAGCCGGCGGACGTGGAAATCGCGAAAGAGCTCGGGCAGGCAGCGCGACAGGACTACCCGGCTCTCCAAAGCGTATCCGACCCCCGATGGGGCTTGCGTGCGATCGGCCAGCACCCACCAGCGCCCGTCCGGTCCGCGACCCAGATCGGCGGCATAAACATGGAGGAAGCGCCCGTCGCGCGGGCGCACCCCGTGGCAAGGCCGCAGAAAATGCGGATTGCCCAAGACCACCGCCGCCGGCAGCGAGCCGTCCCGCAGCAGGCGTTGTTCGCCGTAAACATCCGCCAGGATCGCTTCGTGGAGACGTGCCCGCTGGATCAGGCCTTCCTCGAGCGCCTTCCACTCGACGGCGGCGATCACCACCGGTACAAAATCGAGGTTCCAGGGCCGCTCATCGCGATTTGCATCGAGCTGAGCGGTGTAGGTCAGGCCATTTTCGTGCAAGAGCCGTTCGGCGAGCCGCCAGCGCCGCGCAAGCTCCAGATTGGTCATGCTTTCGAGGCCGTCGAGGAACTGGCGCCACTGAGGCCTCAGTTCGCCATCGGCGCCCATCATCTCATCGTAGATCCCCGGAAGCGGGGCATAGCCCTCGATCAGCCCGCTGACGGATCGTCCGGAGAAACGATCCTGCGAAGGATAGCCCCTCGGCGTCACGACGGGAAATTCTCCTGGGGCGAACGGACGCGCCGCAGATCCAGCGTCAGCGGGAATTCGGGATCAACGACCGCCGGCAGGGGCCGGAAGTGCCCCGGCGTATGCCCGAACGGGAAGAAACGCGCGCAGCGCCGCGCTTCCGCCTCATAAGCATTGACCGGGAACGTATCGTAGTTGCGCCCCCCCGGGTGCGCGACGTGGTAGGTACAGCCGCCGAGCGATCGCTCCGACCACGTGTCGAAGAGATCAAAGACCAGCGGAGCATCGGGCGGAAGAGTCGGATGCAGGCAGGCAGGCGGCTGCCATGCCCGGTAGCGCACGCCGGCCACCTGCTCGCCCGCGGACCCCGTCGGCTTGAGCGGCACCTGCCGGCCGTTACAGGTCAGGATATGGCGGCCGTCCGTCATACCCTGCACCCGGACCTGAATGCGCTCCACCGAGGAATCCACGTAGCGGACCGTCCCTCCGATCGCGCCTTCCTCGCCCATCACATGCCACGGCTCCAGGGCCTGGCGCAGTTCGATGAAGACCCTTGCATGCTCGACCGAACCATAGACCGGGAAGCGAAACTCCATGTGGGTGGCATACCAGTCGGTTTCGAAGGCCATGCCGGCGCGCCGCAGGTCCCCCACCACATCGCTCAAATCGTCTTGGACGAACCGCGGAAGCATGAACCGGTCGTGCAGCGCGGTCCCCCAGCGGACCAGCGGCCGCGCATACGGCTCGCGCCAAAACCAGGCGATCAGGCCGCGCAGCAACAAGTGTTGGGCGAGGCTCATGCGGGCGTGCGGCGGCATCTCGAAAGCGCGGAATTCCACCAGGCCGAGCCGGCCGGTGGGCCCGATCGGCGAGTAAAGTTTGTCGATGCAGATTTCCGCGCGGTGGGTGTTGCCGGTGGCGTCGATCAGCAGATTGCGCAAGATCCGGTCGACCAGCCACGGCGCGGGCGGCGGGCCGCCGGGCGGCGGCATTTCCGCAAAGGCGATCTCCAGCTCATAGAGCTGATCGTGCCGCGCCTCGTCGATGCGCGGCGCCTGACTGGTGGGGCCAATGAATAGTCCCGAGAACAGATAGGACAGCGCGGGATGGTGCTGCCAGTAGGTGATCAGGCTGCGGAGCAGATCAGGACGGCGGAGAAAGGGGCTGTCTGCCGGTGTCTCTCCGCCCACCACGATGTGATTGCCGCCGCCGGTGCCGGTGTGCCGGCCGTCGAGCATGAATTTCTCGGTTCCCAGACGGGACTGCCGGGCATCCTCGTAGAGCCCGGTGGTGATCTGGACGAGCTCCCGCCAGGAGTTCGCCGGATGGATGTTGGCTTCGATCACGCCCGGATCCGGTGTCACCTTGATCACGCCGAGCCGGGGGTCGTGCGGCGGCGTGTAGCCCTCCAGGCGAACGGGCGTCCGCAGGGTGGCGGCCGTCTGCTCGATCGCCGCGACCAGCTCGACATAATCATCGGCCGACTCGGTCGGCGGCATGAACACCCACAGCACGCCGTCGCGGGGCTCGACGCCGATCGCCGTGCGAACCGCGCCGCCAGCTTCGGCGGGAAGCGGCTGTCCGATCTGAACCTGCGGCTGCGGCCGGTCGGCGGCGACTCCGGCCACCGGCAGATGCGGCTGGCGCAGCCGAGCCGGATCGGGAAGCGGCGTGCGCTCGGCGAAGGGATCGGCGGGCGTATAGTAGGGATACACCTCCTTCGGCACCCACGGCAGCGCCGGTATCGGCAACCGGTAGCCGAGCGGCGAATCGCCGGGGGCCAGCACCAGCTTGCCGCGGCGGAAAGACCAGCGTTCGCTCATCCAGCGTGCCTGGCCGTCGCGCGCATTCCAGCGCTGCACCGGCAGCGCCCAGCCGGTCGGCTTCCCCAATCCGTGCTCGAAGACCCGCGCCAGCCGGGCACGTTCCTCGGGGTCCTCCAGCTTCGAGTCGAACGGGTCCACGTTCTCCGGAAGCGTGCGTTCGCGCGCGATATAAGGCAGCGGGTCTTCGTAAGCCGGCATGGCGAAATCAGGATCGACGCCAAGGGTCCGGGCGAGTTGCCTGGTAAATCGCTCTGCCTGGTCGAACCCGTCCCCCTGCCCTTCGTGGCCGGTTGCGATCATCGCCGTGTCCATCCACAACGGAGCGCCATCGCGTCGCCAGTAGATGGCATAAGCCCATCGCGGCAGGCTCTCGCCGGGGTACCACTTGCCCTGACCGAAATGCAGCAGGCCGCCGGGCGCAAACCGGTCGCGCAGCCGCTGCGCCAGGTCCATCGCCAGCACCCGCTTTGCCGGTCCGTCCGCCTCCGAGTTCCACTCGGCCCCGTCCATATCGTCGATGGAAACGAAAGTGGGTTCGCCTCCAACCGTGAGCCGGACGTCGTCCCCAGCCAGTCTTTCGTCCACCCGGTCGCCAAGCCCCAGGATCGCCTGCCATTGCTGATCAGAATAGGGCTTGGTGACCCGCGGCGTCTCGCGGATGCGCTCCACCGACATCGCAAACGAGAAGGCGACATCGGCGGAATCGACGCTGCCGGTGATCGGCGCAGCACTCTCCGGCTCGGGGGTACAGGCGAGCGGCAGGTGACCTTCGCCGGCCAGCAGGCCGGAGGTGGGGTCGAGGCCGATCCAGCCCGCCCCCGGCAGGTAGACCTCGCTCCAGGCATGCAGGTCGGTGAAATCCTCGGCCGCCCCGGCCGGTCCGTCCAGCGGCTTCTCGTCCGGCTTGAGCTGGATCAGATAGCCGGAGACGAAGCGGGCGGCGAAGCCGAGGTGGCGCAGGATCTGGACCAGCAGCCATCCGGTATCGCGGCACGAACCGCTGCGGAGCTCCAGCGTCTGCTCGCAGGTCTGGATACCCGGTTCCAGGCGCACGAGGTAGCGGATGTCCTGTTGCAGGCGGCTGTTCAGCCCGACGAGGAAATCGACGGTTCGCATCTCCTCGCGCGGCACCGCCGCCAGCCATTCGGCGAGGCGGGGACCCGCCGGCAGCGGAACGATGTAGGACGCCAGGTCCTTCGCCAGCCAATCGGCGTAGGTGAACGGAAAGGTCTCCGCTTCCGGCTCCAGGAAAAAGTCGAACGGGTTGAACACCGCCATTTCGGCGACGAGATCGACGTCGATGGCAAATTCCCGGGTGCGCTCGGGAAAGACCAGGCGGGCGAGGTGGTTCCCCTGCGGGTCCTGCTGCCAGTTCAGGAAGTGCGGTTCGGGCTTCACCCGCAGCGAGTAGGAGAGCACGCGGGTCCGGCAATGCGGCGCCGGACGCAGCCGGATCACCTGCGGGCCAAGCTGGACAAGCTGGTCGTAGCGGTAGGCAGTGCGGTGGCGGAGCGCGACATCGATCGCCATCGGGGGGTTCTCACCTGTTCCGGGTTGAGGCGGGGAGCGTTCTCGTTATCTGACCGAAGCAGAATCTGTGCCGCAGTCAGACGACATCGAGGCCACCGCTAATGATAACGAATTCGGCAACCCTGTCGATGCCGTCGCCGGCCTTCAGGTTGGTAAAGACGAACGGGCGCTCTCCACGCATCTTGCGCGCATCCCGCTCCATCACTTCAAGGCTGGCACCCACCAGCGGCGCCAGGTCGGTCTTGTTGATTACCAGCAGATCCGACCGCGTGATGCCGGGGCCACCCTTGCGAGGGATCTTATCGCCCGCCGCTACGTCGATGACATAAATCGTGATGTCCGCGAGCTCCGGCGAAAAGGTGGCGGCGAGGTTGTCGCCGCCGGATTCGATGAAGACGAGCTGCAGGTCGGGAAAGCGCGCGCTCATCTGGGCGACGGCCGCGAGATTGATCGAGGCATCCTCGCGGATGGCGGTGTGCGGGCAGCCGCCCGTCTCGACGCCGAGGATCCGGTCGGCCGGCAGCGCCCCCGAGCGCGTCAGGAACTGCGCATCTTCCTGGGTGTAGATGTCGTTGGTGACGGCGGCGATGCGGAACCGGTCACGCAGCCGCTTGCACAGTGCGTCCACCAGCGCCGTCTTGCCCGAGCCCACCGGCCCGCCGACCCCGACCCGCAAGGGGGTGGTCATGGTGTCCCCCTCACCCCAACCCTCTCCCGCTTGCGGGAGAGGGAGCGCAACTCAACCCTCGCCCGCCTGCGGGAGAGGGAGGGGCCCGGCGTGCCGCGCCGGGAGGGTGAGGGCAAGCGCCCGCTCACGACCGGAACAGCCTGGTGTATTGCGTCTCGTGGCGGGCGGAGCACAGGTCCGCCATCCAGGCGGCGCCACCGAGGTCGGCGAGGGTGAGATCCCCGGTCTCGTCGGCAACATCGCGGACCGATGCTTCCAGCGCCGCCACTGCGCGCAGGCCGTCGCTCTGGCCGAGCGGGATCAGGCGGACCGCCGCCGAGACCAGGTTCGCGGCAAAAGCGTGCAGATAGGCCCGTCGGCCGGTGTCCGCGGCAATCCCGGCAATCGCCAGCGCGGCGCCGACGGCCACCGGATAGGACAGCGCCCGATGGCGCGTGCTCGCGAGGGACGTCAGTGCGTCCAGCCGCGGCTCGGGCCAGGCGGCGCGTACCGCTTCGACGAAGGCACGGCCCTGCGCGGCGCTCTCCAGCGCCAGCTCGCTGCTGCCGCGAAAGGCGTCGCCCCAGTCGAGCGCATCAGCCAGCAGATCGGCGTCGCCATCCCTCTGCGCCCGCCACGCCACGTCCAGCAGGATGGCATCATTTCGCCCGGAGCCGTGCCGCAGGATGCCCTCGATCCAGCCGATCAGCGACGCGGTGTCGCTCACCAGCCCAGCCTCGACGGCATATTCCAGCCCGTGCGAATAGGTGTAGCTGCCCACCGGAAACGCCGGCGAGAACCAGGTGAGCAGGCGGGCGAGAGCATCCTCAGGAATCGCCATGGCCGTGCCCCTCCCCGCCATGAGCCAGGGTCGCGTAAGCACCCGGTTCCGGCGCGAAAGCCGCTTGGCGCTTGACCACGACGGCACCGAGGCCGCGCAGCATCGCCGCCAGCACAAGATCATCGAGCAGCCGCAGGGCACCGCTTTCCAGCACCTGCACTGGAGCGTGGCGATTGCCCAGATGCCAGGCAAAACGCGCCGCTTCCGCCGCCGATCCGGGCTTGACCTCCATCACCGGTTCGATCGCCGCCACCACGGCAATGACCCCGCCGCCGTCGATGAGCAGACCGTCGCCGTCGGAGAGAACGGCGGACCGCTCCAGGTCGAGGAGGAACGGCGAGCCGGTATCATCGTGCAGGCGCAGGCGGCGGCGGTGGCGCTCGCCCCACGGCAGCGTCACCGTCGCCAGCCGCTCGGTGGCCGGCCAGGATCCCGCCAGAAGCAGCCGCGCCGCCCGCCGCATCGCCATCAGAACAGAAAATAGCGCTGAGCCATCGGCAGGACCTCTGCCGGCTCGCAGGTCAGCAACTCGCCGTCCGCCCGCACCTCGTAGGTCTCCGGATCGACCTCGATCACCGGCAGCGCGGCGTTGTGGATCATCCCCCGCTTGGTCAGAGTGCGCGTTCCGGCCACAGGCGCAAGCGGCTTGGCCAGGCCCAGCGCATCACCGATGCCCGCTTCCAGCGAGGCGCCGCTGACAAACGTGACCGAGCTCTGCACCAGCGCGCGGCCGAAGGCACCGAACATCGGACGATAGTGGACGGGCTGCGGTGTCGGGATCGAGGCATTCGGATCGCCCATCGCCGCGGCCGCAACCGTCCCCGCCTTGAGCACCAGCTCCGGCTTGACGCCGAAGAACATCGGCTTCCACAGCACCAGATCGGCCAGCTTGCCGACTTCCACCGAGCCGACGTGCAAAGCGATGCCGTGCGTCAGCGCCGGGTTGATGGTGTACTTGGCGATATAGCGCCTGACCCGCAGATTATCCGAGCCCGTTTTTTCGCCGGGCAGCGGGCCGCGCTGGCGCTTCATCTTGTCGGCGGTCTGCCAGGTGCGCAGGATCACTTCGCCGACCCGGCCCATCGCCTGGCTGTCCGACGAGGTCATGCTGAAGGCGCCCAGGTCGTGCAGGATGTCCTCGGCGGCGATGGTCTCGCGGCGGATGCGGCTCTCGGCAAACGCCACGTCCTCCGGGATGCTCGGATCGAGGTGGTGGCAGACCATCAGCATGTCGAGGTGTTCGTCAAGCGTATTGACGGTGTAGGGCCGCGTCGGGTTGGTCGAGGATGGCAGCACGTTGGCGAGGCCGGCCACCCGGATGATGTCCGGCGCGTGGCCGCCGCCCGCACCCTCGGTATGGAAGGCATGGATGGTGCGGCCCTTGAAGGCGGCGATGGTGTTCTCGACGAAGCCGCTTTCGTTCAGCGTGTCGGTGTGGATCGCCACCTGCACGTCGGTTTCGTCGGCCACCGTCAGGCAGCAGTCGATGGCGGCGGGCGTCGTGCCCCAGTCCTCGTGCAGCTTGAGGCCGCAGGCGCCGCCGACCACCTGCTCGATCAGCGCATCCGGCCTGGCGGCGTTGCCCTTGCCGAAGAAGCCGACGTTGAGCGGCAGTGCGTCTGCCGCCTGCAGCATCCGCGCCAGATGCCAGGGGCCGGGCGTGCAGGTGGTGGCGTTGGTGCCGTCGGCAGGCCCGGTGCCGCCGCCCAGCATGGTGGTGATGCCGGAATAGAGCGCGTCCTCGGCCTGCTGCGGGCAGATCCAGTGGATGTGCGCGTCGATGCCGCCGGCGGTGAGGATGCGGCCCTCGCCGGCGATGGCCTCGGTGCCGGGGCCGATGACGATCTCCACGCCCGGCTGGACGTCGGGGTTGCCGGCCTTGCCGATCGCCGTGATCCGCCCGTCCTTCAGGCCGACATCGGCCTTGACGATGCCCCAGTGGTCGAGGATCAGCGCATTGGTGATGACGGTATCGACGGCGCCCTCAGCGCGGCTCGCCTGCCCCTGGCCCATGCCGTCGCGGATCACCTTGCCGCCGCCGAACTTCACCTCCTCGCCGTAGATAGTGCGGTCCGCCTCCACCTCGACGATCAGCTCGGTATCAGCCAGCCGCACCCGGTCACCGGTGGTCGGCCCGAACATGTGCGCATAGGCGTGGCGGGAGAGAGTGTAGGGCATCGTGTTACACTGGTTGCGGTTCGCCGAAGGACGTCATGGCCGTGCTCGTCACGGCCATCCACGCCTTGCGCCGGGATGAGCAGCGGCACGACGTGGATGCGCGGACCAAGTCCGCGCATGACGAATGAGAGGACGGCGGGTGGTTGATGGTGCGTCTCACCGTGTGCCTACGCTCCCTCAGGCCTGTTCCAGCGGGCCGTCGATCCGGCCGTTAAAGCCGTGGACGATCCGCCTGCCGGCATAGGGCACCAGCGTGACTTCGCGGCTCTGACCGGGCTCGAAGCGGACCGCGGTGCCGGCCGGAATGTCGAGCCGGCAGCCGCGCGCCAGCTCGCGATCGAACTGCAGCGCCGCGTTGGTCTCGAAGAAGTGGTAGTGCGAGCCCACCTGGATCGGCCGGTCGCCGGCATTCGCCACCAGCAGCGTCACCGCCGGCCGGCCCTTGTTGAGCGTGATCTCGCCGTCGGCAGGAAACAGTTCACCGGGGATCATGGTTGCCTCATATCGGAATCAAGAACATAGTCCTTGCCAACAACAAATATCCGCATCCCGCTTATCTTGGAAAGAATTTTTATTTGAGCTAACGAATCTTCCCTGAAGTCGTCGGCATGCTGACAAAAGCAAAATGGTAATTCAAGGGTTCCTAAAATAATCCAGGAAATGATAACCCCACTGGAAGCGGCACTACGGAATTTTTCGTACGTCTGAATGCAGATCCTAGCTAAAAACTCCACGGTCTGTATATTTCCTGAATGTATCCAAAGCGGAGTATCTTGGTCGCTATCTCCCACAATTTTCCATTTATTACTTTTTGTTGCGAATGTGTCAGCACGAATAATACGCGACGGATTCCATCCGCCGTCATCGCCCGTTATTTCTTCTATAAGTTCATTTTGGTAATAACGCGATAGATCATCTAAGATGGCACATTCAGCAACAAATTCATTATCATCAACAGAAAAAATAGCATCGAATGGCTTGCTAGTCAGTCCCGTATATTTTATTTTTACATCCCCTGGCAAATACTCGCACACCAAGCACAGCTGGCAAATTTCATGCCAAAACTTATTTCTATCTCTATCTTGCTTAACCTCAGATGTAATATGGCTATCGACAAAGTTGCGTAACTCAGAACAACTTATCCATTGTTCGTTACTTAAACTTTCTGGCCAGTTGATCATTGGTAGTCACTACAATTTGATATCATCTTATCGGCTCGTGCACGGTGACGAGCTTGGTGCCGTCGGGGAACGTGGCTTCCACCTGGATCTCGTGGATCATCTCCGCAACGCCCTCCATTACCTGGTCGCGGGTGAGTACGGACGCGCCGTCACGCATCAGATCTGCCACCCGGCACCCGTCGCGGGCACCCTCGACGACGAAGTCGGTGATCAGCGCGATCGCTTCCGGATAGTTCAGCCTGACGCCGCGGGCGAGGCGCTTGCGCGCCAGCTCGGCGGCCATCGCCACCAGCAGCTTGTCCTTCTCGCGCGGGCTCAGGTGCATCGCGGCTCCTCCGGCCCCTCACCCCGGCCCTCTCCCGCTCGCGGGAGAGGGTGCGAGCGGGTGGGGGCAGCCAAGCTCATCTCTTGTTCCAAGCCTCAAACATTCCAAACCCGTGGCAAGGCCGCCGGCAGGCCGCCCAGCCGGTGGCGCATCGCTGCCCAGAACCGGCCGAAGGCGTCGCGCAGCGGGCGCGGATCCGGTGCCAGCCAGCGGACAACCAGCAGGCCGCCGATCAGCGTTGCCGCCGCCATTTCGCCCGCACTGCCGGCCGCGGTCAAGTCGCGCGCGAGATCGAGGGCCGCCTCGACGCCGTCGCCAAGATAAATCGCCGTCGCCACCGCGGTGGCGCCGGCCAGACAGGAGGCCGACGCGAACACCCCCCGCAGATCGCCCTCGGCGCGCAGCGCGTCCGCCCAGACCAGCCGGCCGTCGCGGCGCACCTCCCAGGCCTCGCGCAATCGCCCCCGCGTCCACGCTTCGCCGCGCGCGCGCCTGCCGAATACCAGGATTTCGCCGGCAAGGACGCGCGCACCGGGCGCAGCCTCGATCGCCATGCTGCGATCGAGCCGGGCACCGTCGAACAGGATGGTCTCCTGCGGCAGCCACTCCAGCCAGCTTCCGCCGGCTGCGGCGAGGGAAATGCCAATGCGGGCGACAGGCCCGAGCGAGCGGTAGACTTTCTCCGCCGCCTGCGCGGTGACCAGAACGGCGGCGCCCTCGCCGGCCGCAACGCGGACGTCCATCCGGTCTCCTCCGACCAGCCCGCCGCTGGTGGTCAGCAGCACCGCCTGAGTGACACCGCAGCCATCCGTCATCGGGAACAGCGCGCGCAGCGGCGCCCGTTGGTAGAGCCGCGCCAGCCGGGCCCCGCCCTTGCCGGGGCCCGCCCGGAACGCGAGGTCGATCGCGCCGTGCATCCCGTTCGTTGCTGTCGTCTCAAACGGTGAGGTGACGCCGGACATCGGCCTCCACCATTTCGTCGCCACGACCGGCGGCGACCACCTCGCCACGATCCAGCACCGCGTAGCTGTCGGCAAGGCTGCGCGCGAAGTCGAAATACTGCTCCACCAGCAGGATGGCGAGATTGCCGCGGCCGACCAGGAGGCGGATGACCCGTTCGATGTCCTTGATGATCGAGGGCTGGATGCCTTCGGTCGGCTCGTCCAGCACCAGCAGCCGCGGGCGCATCACCAGCGCGCGGGCGATCGCCAGCTGCTGCTGCTGGCCGCCGGAGAGATCGCCGCCGCGCCGCCCGAGCATGTCGCGCAGCACCGGAAACAGATCGAAGATCTCGTCGGGGACATGGCGCAGCGAGCGGGGTATGGCGGCGAAGCCGGTCTGCAGGTTCTCCTCGACGGTCAGCAGCGGAAAAATCTCGCGTCCCTGCGGCACGAAGGCGATGCCGCGCGCCGCCCGCTGGTAGGCCGGCAACCGGGTGATGTCCTCACCTTCCCAGGTGATGCGACCGGAACGAACCGGTTGCTGGCCCATAATCGCCCGCATCAGGCTGGTCTTGCCGACGCCGTTGCGGCCCATGACGCAGGTCACTGCCTCCTTCGCCGCAGTCAGGCTCACTCGGCGGAGCGCCTGGCTGGCGCCGTAGAAAAGGTCGATGGCATCGACGTTCAGCATGGATGGCCCTCACCCTCCCGCTGCGCGGGCCCCTCCCTCTCCCGCAAGCGGGCGAGGGAATATTGCGCTGCGGTCTCCCTCTCCCGCAGGCGGGAGAGGGTCGGGTTGAGGAGGAACCGCAGTGTCGTCATCGCCCGAGATAAACCTCGATCACCTGCTGGTTCGCCTGGACCGCATCCAGGCTGCCCGAGGCCAGCACCCGGCCTTCATGCAGCACGGTGACCGGACAGTCCAGCGAGCGAACGAACGCCATGTCGTGCTCGACGACCACCACCGAGTGGTTCTTGACGATGTCCTTGAGCAGCACCGCAGTGGCCTCCGTCTCGGCGTCGGTCATCCCCGCCGCCGGCTCGTCGATCAGCAGCAGATCGGGATCCTGCATCAGCAGCATGCCGATCTCCAGCCACTGCTTCTGCCCGTGCGACAGGGCGCCGGCCGGCCGATGCCTGTGCGCGCCGAGGGATACGGTCCGCGACACCTGGTCGATGCGGTCGCGCTGTTCGGCCGACGGCCGGAACAACAGCGAGGCGAAGACGCCTCGCGTGCCAGCGGCCGCGAGCTCGAGGTTGTCGAGGACGGTGTGGTTGTCGAACACGGTCGGCTTCTGGAACTTGCGGCCGATGCCGAGGTTGGCGATGCGCGCCTCGTCGAGCCTGGTGAGGTCGACACCACCGTTAAAAAAGACTTCGCCCTCGTCGGGCCTGGTCTTGCCGGTGACGACGTCCATCATCGTCGTCTTGCCGGCGCCGTTCGGGCCGATGATGGCGCGAAGTTCGCCGGCGACGATATAAAGGCTGAGCCTGTTCAGCGCCTTGAATCCGTCGAAGCTGACCGAGACGCCATCGAGATAGAGGATGGTCTCGTGCTTCTCCGGCCGGGCGTGCACCTGCCCCGTCATCTCGGCGTCTCCCCGGCGATGCGCCCCGGCTCTTCCGCTTCGACGCGGGGCCGCCGCAACCGGCCGAGCAGGCCGACGATTCCCTGCGGCAGCAGCAGGGTCACGGCGATGAACAGTCCGCCCAGGGCGAACAACCACATCTCGGGGATCGCCCCGGTGAACCAAGTCTTCAGGTAGTTGACCAGGATCGCGCCGAGGATGGCGCCATGCAGCGTGCCTCGCCCGCCGATCGCCACCCAGATCACGATCTCGATGGAGTTGGCCGGTGCGAACTCCGACGGATTGATGATGCCAACCTGTGGGACATAGAGCGCGCCGGCGATGCCGGCCAGCATGGCGGAAAACACGAAGACGAACAGCTTGTAGTACTCGACACGGTAGCCCAGAAACCGCACCCGGCTTTCGGCATCGCGCACCGCGACCAGAACCTTGCCGAGCCTGGAGGCGATGATCAGCCGGCAGCACACGTAGGCCAGGGCCAGGCTGCAGGCACTCAGCGCAAACAAGGCGGCGCGGGTGGTATCGGCCTGCAGATCAAACCCGAGGACATCTTTGAAGTCGGTCAGCCCGTTGTTGCCGCCGAAGCCCATGTCGTTGCGGAAGAAGGCCAGCATCAGCGCGAAGGTCATCGCCTGGGTG